>JBBKAW010000070.1 GCA_037722135.1 Aquificaceae bacterium | reverse complement strand
GATATCATGGTTAGCACCACATCGGAGGCAAGAGGAGTTGCAGACCTTATAAAGGACTCTGAACAGCATGTGCACTCAAGACCGTGTATCCAGATAACAGGAACTCTGGGCTTTGTCTCTAAGGCTCTAACCACCTCAGGAATCATGGAAGGTGAAAGCCCCATAATCCCTGTTATGGTGGTGGCAAACTTTAAAAAGTCCCGCCTATTGACGCCATGTCGCTTAAAGGTTTCCCAGAAGGTCTCCATATTACACCTCCTAACTGAATATTCATTCAAAATTATATTTTCGGTCATATTTGCTGTCAACTAAAATTTCCTTATGAACCTTATAAGCAAGGCTAATTTTTATTACCTTTTAGAAAAGGGTAATAATCCATGCAGGGGAGATTTAAAAGCCTATATTATGAATGAACATTCAGGAGGTAGACATGTGTCTTGCTGTGCCTTCAAAGGTCGTTGAGATAAGGGAAGATAATACTGCGGTGGTAGAAACCTTTGGAGCAAAAAGGCTTGTATCCCTTGAGCTTCTTCAGGATGAGGTAGCCATTGGAGATTGGGTTCTTGTTCATGTGGGTTTTGCCATCCAGAAGTTAGAGGAAGACTACGCCCTTGAAAGCCTCAAGCTCTTTGAGCAGATTCTGGAGGAGGAAGATGAAACTTACACTTAGCTTTAGAGAGGCGGATGCTATAAAAAGGCTTGAGAGAGCCATAAAGGCATCTGTGGAAAGGCTGGGCAAGGTTATAAGGATAATGGAGTTTTGCGGAGGGCACACTCATACCATACTAAAGCACGGCATAGACCAGCTTCTTGAGGGTTATGTTCGTTTTGTTCACGGTCCAGGATGTCCTGTGTGTGTCCTGCCTATGCAGAGGGTTGACCTTGCCCTTGAGTTGGCAAGCCAAGAAAAGGTTATACTTTGCACCTATGGAGATGTGCTAAGAGTCCCAGGCTCAAACAGGAAGAGCCTTCTTGACCTAAGGGCGGAGGGAAGGGATGTTAGAATGGTCTATTCGTGCCTTGACACCATAAAGATAGCCCAAGAAAACCCGACAAAGGAAGTGGTCTTTTTTGCCATAGGCTTTGAAACTACCACTCCACAAACCGCAGTGCTTATAAAAAAGGCTAAGGAGCTGGGAATAAGAAACCTCTCTGTGGTTTCAAACCACGTTATCACACCTGCAGCAATACAGCATATTCTCAACGCACCAGAAGTTAGAGAGTATGGAAAAGTGGAGATAGACGCCTTTATAGGTCCTGGGCATGTGAGCGTCATAATAGGGACTAAGCCTTACGAATACTTCGCGGAGGAGTTTTTAAAGCCTGTGGTGATTTCTGGCTTTGAGCCTCTTGACCTTATGCAAGCGGTCTATATGATAGTTAGACAGATATCTGAGAAAAAGGCTCTGGTAGAAAACCAGTATGCAAGGGCGGTAAGTAGAGAAGGAAACCTCAAGGCTCAGAGACTGGTTGCTGAAGTTTTTGAACTAAGAAAGGAGTTTGAATGGCGTGGGCTTGGTATTATACCTTACAGCTCTCTTAAGATAAATTCAAGGTTTGCGGACTTTGACGCCGAAAGAAGGTTTTCAATCAGCCTGCCAAGACCAAAGGAGCATCCAGCTTGCATATGCGGTAAGGTTATAAGAGGTGTTGCACAGCCTAAGGATTGCAAGCTCTTTGCCAGTGTCTGCACGCCATCAAACCCGATAGGCTCCTGCATGGTCTCCTCTGAAGGTGCCTGTAATGCTTACTACAAATACAGGTGGCAGGGGTAGTCCATTAAGTCTTTAGGGCTCTCCATATGTTCTCCGAAACCTCTTCCACATAGTCCATGAGGTGTTTATCAAGAAGCCCCTCTTTATGGAGAAAGACCATACCACCAAGAGTTCCCATCATGGTGGTAAAGGCTGGATAAAAGCTCTGATTTCTAAACTCTCCCTTTTCTATTCCATCGCTAAGAAAAACCATAACCTCCGTTATAACACTTGCAACGCATGCAAAACCCTCACATCCATCGCTGAAAACTTCTCTGTTTACCAGATAGACCCTAAGGAAGTAGCTTATAAGCTCAGGCTCTTCAATGGCTATCTCAAAAAAACTCCTAACAAACATCCTTACCTTCTCATGCATGTTAACTTCCATCTCGTTTATTTTCCTGAGCCTCTCACCCACCCAATCAGAGACGGTCATCATTATTTCCTTTGCCAGCTCCTCCTTAGATTCAAAGTAGTTGTAGAGGTTTCCAACGCTCATGCCCACTGCTTGTGCTATATCCGGCATAGTGGTGTTATAGTAACCCTTTTCGGAAAACAACCTGCAGGCAGTCCTTATTATCTCAAGCCTTTTCCTTTCCTTAATACCTTGTCTTTTCATCTTTAATAAAATCTTAACATCTTCAAGTTCAGGGTTTACCATTTATAACCTCATAGTGGGACATCCTCCCTTCCACCTTCACCACATTTTTACGAAGAAACTCCATGAGCCTCTCCACGAAACTTTTAAAGAAACCCTCTTTGTCATACAAAATGATAAACTTACAATCCCATAGAAACCATAAGGATTCTCTTAGTTGTTCCTTCTTAAGGATTATGGGGTTTACCTCTTTTACTTCCTCAAGGCATTCAAACAAACTCACATACTCTTCCCTTTTACTCTTAAAGTCTTCAAGGATAACAAGTAGGTTAATGTCTGACTCTGGAGAAAAGGTCTCTTTTGCTACAGAACCAAAACCACAAGGGAAAGGAGATTTTCACCAAAACACTTAGGGAGATTCTCTCCTATCTTCTTCAGGGCTGAGTAATAAGCCTCTTTATAGCCTATCATCTTAATAAAATCTTAACATCCAAGAAATAGAATATAAAGTCATGAAGATAGGTTTTATATGCACTGGCAACTCAGCGAGAAGTCAGATGGCGGAAGGTTTTGCAAGAAGACTGGCGGAAATCTTAAAAATCAACATTCAAGTATACTCCGCTGGCTCAGAACCCGCAAAGGAAATAAACCCCCTTGCCATAGAGGTAATGAGGGAAAAGGGCATAGACATAACCTCTCAAAGACCCAAAGGGCTTGAAGCTATACCCTACCAAGAGCTTGACCTTGTTATAACCCTCTGCGATAGTGCAAAACAAACCTGTCCCGTATTACCCGGCTCTAAAATGGTTCATTGGGACCTTCCAGACCCAGCAAGCTTTGAGGGAACAATAGAAGAAAAACTTGAATTTTTTAGAAAGGTTAGGGACGAAATAGAGGAGAGGGTCTGGGACCTTCTGCAAAGCTTACAACTCAGGAAGACAAACTCTGCTTAGCTTAGAAAGTTTTACGCCCCTTAGACCACCTATTTGGTTTGCAAGGCTCTCAAGCTCCTCAGCCATGCCCCTTAAGACTATTACCTCAAGGCAGTTATGATGGTCAAGGTGAAGATGAGTGGAGCAGAGAACATTAACATGATGCTTGTGTTGAAGGTCAAGAAGTCTGTAAACTAACTCTTTGTCGTGATGGTCGTATATTATGCTCAGGACACCGATAACTTCTTGGTTTTCTTCCCATTTTTCTTGGGATAGTAGGTCTCTTATGAGGTCTCTAACCAGCTCTGACCTTGACGCATAACCC
>JBBKAW010000069.1 GCA_037722135.1 Aquificaceae bacterium | reverse complement strand
TATAAGGGCTCAGCTTCAGAAAAACGCCTATGAGATTTCTCCAGACAAGATAATCCAAGGTCTTGAGAAGTTTCTTTCCTCTAAATAGCACTTAATAACTTTTGGGTGTAAGGATGTTTTGGATTGTCAAAAAGGCTCATTACGTCTCCCTCTTCCACCACCACGCCATCTTTTAGAACTATTACTCTGTCTGCGACTTCTGCCACAACGCCAAAGTCATGAGTAACAAGAATAACGCTTTTGCCTTCTTTTTTCATATCTCTAAAAAGCTTGAGTATCCTGCCTTGAATAGAAACATCTAAGGCGGTTGTTGGCTCGTCCGCAAGCACAAGTTGTGGGTCGCATACGGTAGCTATGGCAATGCAAACCCTCTGCTTTAGCCCACCTGAAAGATGATGGGGATAGCTGTTGTATATTCTGTCTACATCTTTAATGCCTGCCTTTTTGAGTGCTTGGAGAGCCTTCTCTCTTGCACCCTTTTTCCCAAAGTGTGCTATATAGGCTTCTTCCACTTGGATGCCTACCTTATATAGAGGGTCAAGATACACAGAGGGCTCTTGGAAAACTATGGATATGTGCCTTCCTCTTATGCTTCTGTATTCCCTTTCTGAAAGACCTACCAATTCCTGCCCTTTGAACTTGATAGAGCCTTCAAGTTTAGCCTTCTCTGGCAAGAGTCCTATTATGGAGTATAATATGGAAGTCTTTCCAGAGCCTGACTCGCCTACTATGCAAAGCACCTCACCCTCTTTTAGCTCAAAGTTTATATCCTTTAAAACGTGATTACCATCGTAATAAAGGTTTAAGTTCCTTACCTCAAGAAGCATCAAGTATCCTTTTGAATACGGGCTTCATCCTGTCATAAAGTTCATAGAGGTCTTGAGATATAACCTTAGTATCCGCAAGGGTTTGCATAAAGTTGGTGTCTCCAAACCATCTTGGGACGAGGTGGAGGTGTATGTGGCTTTCCAATCCAGCACCTGCAGCCCTACCAAGGTTATAGCCTACGTTTATGCCGTGAGACTTCATCACTTCCCTTATAAGCTGTATACAAACTCTTGTTAGCTTGTGTATTTCAAGTGCAGTCTCTTGGTCAAGAAGCAAATAATCCCCTATGTGGTCTATGGGTGCCACCATTAGATGTCCAGGGTTGTAGGGAAACTTGTTAAATATTACAAAAGCCCTCTTACCACGGTGCAAAACAAGGTAGTCCCTGAGCCTCTCCTCTGGTTGAGACACCGCTTCACAAAGAAAGCATCCCTCTTGCTCATCTACCTTTTCCACATACTGGCTTCTCCAAGGTGCCCAAAGGAGCTTCATAGTCTCAAAAGCCTCCTTATAGCCCTTTCTACATCCTCTTCCTCTGGAGTATAGTCATGCCTCTCCAATTCCATAGTGTCCCTAAAGTAGAGAACTGTAGGAAAGCTAAATACCCCAAGGTCTTCTGCGCTGGTGTGTTTACTAACGTCAAGCCAGTAAAAGTTTATCTTGTCCCCATAGAGCCTCTGAAACTTTATGAGCCTTTCGTAAAAGGTTTGGTTCTGTGGATTGTCTGGTGTGGTAAGCAAAACAACCGCTGGCTTTTCTCCAGCCATAGCTTTTTCGTAAAAGTCTCTATCTGTAAGCTCTTCAAAGCCCTCAAACATGCTAAACCTCCTTAGAAAGATTATAATCTGGGTGCTATAATAAAGCATGATGAAGGTGTATGAGTTTTTGAAAGAGAATACCATATCTGTAGGAGACAACTTTGTGCTTTTACTTGAAAAGCTAAATCTCAAAGAAGAGCGCTACATTAGAAGGATAGAACAAGAAATAGGTGAGCCTGCCAAAATGTCTAAATCAAAGGGAAATACCGTTGACCCCGAGGAAGCTGTAAAAAAGTATGGAGCGGACACCATAAGGCTATACATACTTTTTGCAGGTCCTGTGGAGAAGGATTTTGAGTGGACGGAAGAAGGCGTTCAAGGTGCCTATAGGTTTCTCAGAAGGCTTTGGAGTCTCTTTCACCAGCATCTTCAAGGTATGAAGGAAGCCCAATACGACAGAAAAGAGTTTGCAACTCTTAGTGGAAATCTAAAGGAAATAAGGTATAAGACCCATCAGACCCTTAAAAAATACCTTTCAAGCATAGAAGACCTTTCCTTCAACACAGCCATAGCAGGCATAATGGAGCTTTTAAACACAATTCAAGATTTTCAACCTTCCAACGATATGGACTACAAGGTTCTAAGGGAATCCTTTGAATGCATACTCTTTATGCTTTATCCTATCACACCCCACATATGCGAAGAGCTATGGCAGTATCTTGGGTATAACAAATCTATGGTTTTCTATCCTTTCCCAGAGCCTGATGAGAAGGCTCTTGTTCTTGAAGAGGTAGAAATTCCAGTGCAAGTAAATGGAAAGCTAAGGGCGGTTATAAGAGTGCCAGTGGATGCGGAAGAGACTTTGGTAAAGGAGCTTGCTCTAAAAGACCCAAGGGTAAGTCAGTGGCTCAACGGCAAAGAGCTTAAAAAGGTTATCTATGTAAAGAACAAACTTCTCAACTTGGTGGTTTGAAATGGAGAACCTCATAGGCTTGCTATTGTTTTTTGGAAACTTATCATAGTCTTTATATCAGACAAGGTTTACAAAAAAATAGGACCAAGATACGAAGAGCTAAGGGAAAAAAGGATAAGAGAACTTGAAGAAGAGGAAAAGAGGAGCAGGGATAAGAAGGGGAAGAAAAAGGTATGACTTTTATCATATAAATTCCCCTTGACAGCTTTTAAGCTCATGCTAATTTTTTGATAACCCATTCATTAAGGAGGTAAGGCATGCCAATGGAAGTTTTGCCAGGACCGGTTGGCTATATACCAACCCCAGCAGCCTTTGAAGGTGTTGAACTTCCCCCACCGGGTAAAGCATTGCTTTATGGGAAGATAGTGGATGAAGAGACCGCAATGAGAGAGGCTGCTAAGGCTTTGCTTACAAGGAGAAATCCCACCATATTCCCAGGACCACTGGTTCTCTGGGGATGGAACGCAGGAGCGATGGAAAAGGCAAAGGCAGTTCTTGAGCTTGCCATGGAAATACCCAATTGCAGGATTATACCTATGCCAGACTACAGACCCAAGTATCCCAAAATAGACCCAGAGGCAGAGATAAACCCAAACCACCCCAACCTTACCATACTTCACAATAAGATAGAGGTTTGTATATTTGTAGGTGTGCATTGTCACTATGCAAACCTATCCCTAAGAATGATAAGAGCTGGGACTAACTGCTTTACTATAGCCCTCTGTGCAGAAATGGGTCACGAGGATGCTATGGTTTCCTTAAGGGACCAGCATGCGGAAGAAATAAGGCGTTTCAAGGATGTGCTTGTTCAAGTAAGAGAAGAGCTTGGCATAAAGTGGGAACCCAAACTTCCACCAGAGAATCCATCCCTTCCAAAAGAGGAGTATCAAACCCTTTCTGTTTTGGACTATGGAGAGTATTCCTATCTTTTAATCCCCAGAAGGGGAGAACAGATAACGGAAACTGAATAAAAGTTGGAGGTTGTGTCATGCCTGAACAAAGAGTTGTAGATGCGGATTACCTTCTTTTGGAGGCACCGAGGGAGAGGAAGTTTATAACCGGTGCCCAAGCTATGGCGGAGGCGGTCAAGCGTGCCAACGTAGACATAGCGATAGCCTATCCCATAACACCTCAATCTGAAGTTATGCACCTTGTGGGTGACCTATGGGCTCAAGGTTATCTCAGAGACTACTACAGGGCGGAAGAGGAATACGGAGCAATGTCCGCCATAGCAGGAGCGGTCAGAGGCGGTGCAAGGGCATTTTCTGCCACCTCTGGACCAGGTCTTCTTAGAGGTCTGGAAGCCATAGCCTCTTGGCCAGGGCATAGAATACCTGCGGTTCTCGGAGTTCTCACAAGGGTTGTGAACGCACCCCTTTCCATACAGCCTGACAACATAGAAATATCCTATCTGCTTAACTGTGGTATGGTTGTCCTTCATGCGGAAAACCAACAGGATGTTTTTGACTTTACCCTTGCTGGCTTTGTTATATCTGAAAAGGTGGACGTATATATACCTGTTGCGGTATGCACGGAAGGCTTTTTTGTAACCCACGCCAAGGGCTATGTAAACATGACCCCAGAGGACATGAAACTGCCACCAAGAGACCCCTACAAAGCACCAGTGCCACCCACAGACTGCGAAATACCACCTGCAAGAATACAAAGGGATGCACCAGTTCAAAAATCTAACTTTATGAGCTACCTTATACATGCGGTATGGCAACAAGAAGTTTGGGCTTCTAACATAAGGGCAATGAAATACATCTACAAATACCTTGGTGGTCCTATAGAAGTGGTAAACCCAGACGCAGAAGTCTTTATAGTTGCCTCTGGATGTGCCGCAGCACAGGGAAGAGAGGCGGTGCGTTATGCACAGCTTGAGGGTCTAAATGTGGGGCTTGTAAAGGTAAAGTCCATAAGACCTTTCCCAGAAAAGGAGATAAGGCAAGTTCTTTCAAAGGCTAAGGCGGTTATAGTGCCTGAGCACAACATAGTGGGATGGCTTGCAAAAGAGGTAAAGGCGGTCATACCTAACAACGACATAGTTATAGGCGGTCCAAGAGTCTACGGCGGTATGACGCTACCAGTAGAGCTTATCATGGAAAAGGTATACGATGCCTTTGGCATAAAGAAAGCAAAGAAAGTTGTTGTATAAAAAACTTAAGGAGGTATAGATATGGGTTTGGAATATGTGAGAATATCACCAGGCTTTGAGAGATATATGCCCAAGGACTATGTAGACCTGGTCCAATATGGGCAGTTTGGTAGAGAGGTAGATGTGCAACAGCTTGGACAGTTCAAGGAGCTTGTGGAAGAGCACCCCATGTGCGCAGGGTGCTTTATGGCATATTTCATAAGGATATTCTACGCAGCTCTTCCAAAGCCAGAAGACACCATTGTTATAGGCACCGCAGGTTGTGCAAGACTCGCCCTCTCTCAAGCAGCCGTTCCCTTCATATACGGAAACTATGGAGACACTAACGCAGTTGCTTCCGGTCTAAAGAGAGCTCTCAGCATAAGGTTTCCCGATAAGGTAAAGGATGTGGTAGTTATAGCAGGAGATGGTGGTCTTATAGACATAGGCTTTGGAATGACCATGCACTCCTGGTTCAGAAGAGAAAAGTTCACCACCATCATGGTGGACAATGAAGTTTATGGAAACACTGGTGGTCAAGAGAGTGGTATGTCTCCAAAGGGTGTTCAGCTAAAGATGGCTCCCAAGGGCAAGCAATTTGACAAGATAAACGCAGTGGAGCTTGCCAAGGTTGCAGGCTGTGTATATGTGGCAAAGCTTGCACCCACCAACCCCAAGAGAATAGCAAAGACGGTGCGTAGAGCAATACTTGCTGCAAGACACTTTGGACCCACCTTTATACATGCCTACACTTCTTGCAACATAGAATACTCCATACCCACAGAAAAGGTTCTTGAGGATGCCAGAAAGAGAGAAAAGCAAGACTTCGCCTTCTATGAGTGGATGACCGATGAGGTAAGGGAGTTCTTTGAAGAAATAGAGAGGAAACCAGAGGAGGTAAAGGTATGAAAAGGTATAACATACGCATAGCTGGTGTTGGTGGGCAGGGGGTGGTCACCTCCGCCCATATTCTTGGTAATGCCATGTCCGCCGCAGGCAAGTATGCCACCCTTGTTCCCTTCTTCGGTTCAGAAAAGAGGATGGCACCCGTTGAAGCCTACGTTAGGGTCTCAGACCAGCCCATATACGAAGTGGGAGAAGTGGTGTATCCCAACGTCATAATGATTTACCATCCTCAGGTTATAACTCATGGAAAGTCTTATACCATGCCCTTCTACTCAGGTTTGAAGGAAAACGGTATTGTGATAATAAACACGGATGCGGACATAATTCCAGAAGAGGACTGGAATATACTAAGGGAGCTAAATACACGAGTCTATATGTTCCCCGCTACAAAATTAGCCCTTGATGTAGCTGGGACTGAGCTTGCCACCAACATGGCGATGGTGGGTCTCTTCTTTGGTATAACTAGGCTCGTGGACTTTGAGCACATAGAGCAGGCGGTAAGAGAGAGATTTCTTGGAAACACCTTTGTAGCTTCTGGTGGAACAACAGCCCTTGACAGTGCTATAGAGAAGAAGTTCAAAAAGAAGATGGAGCTCCTTGAGAAAAACATGCAGGTTATAAGAGAAGCCTTTAAGATAGCGGAGGAAAGGGGCTGGGTAGAAGAAGGAGCTCTAACAAGTTAAAATTAATCAATACAAGGAGGCAAGGCAGGTATGTACTACGTGGCAGATGTAAAGGAAGCAGATTGTGCTAAGTATAACTGCAAGCAGTGTGTGCTTTTCTGTCCCGAGCCTAACACCCTTATGTATCACAACTCAAAGCATGTGGCATGGGTAAACTACTCCAGGTGTAAGGGCTGTGCCATATGCGTTTATGTATGCTCTGACCTTCTAAAGAGAAACTGTATAGAGATGGTAATGATGACTACTGGTAATTAAGGAGGTGTAATATGAGCTTAGAAGAAAAGTTTAAACAATTGGCAGAGGAAGTAAGGAAGAGTATGGTAAATCCTGACATTGACATTGAGCTGTGCTTTCCCAATGAAGTAGACCAGGGGTGCGAAGTAAAAAGCTATCCCTACCTCAAGGTAAAGTATGTGGTAGAGGGGCACGATGTTTACGAAAAGGAGATAGACATAGACCCCATGTATTGGGAAAAGGACATAAAAGACCTCGCTGGTTTTGTTACCTTTCAGATACAGCAGTTTATGGAGGAGATAGACTCTGTAGAATATGGTGGTGAATGATGTGCTTCCTGCCTTCGTGATAACAGGCTTTCTCGGAAGTGGTAAGACTACCCTATTGCTTAACACCGCAAGAGAGCATTTTTCTAACAAAAGGGTAGCGGTTATAGTTAACGAGCTTGGTGAGGTAGGCGTTGACGGAAAAGTGTTGAAAAATTCTTACTCAGAGGTGCTGGAGCTTCCAGAGGGTTGTATCTGTTGCTCTCTTCACTCGGAGTTTGAAAAGGCGATAGAGGAGATAAGAAATAAATATGACCCTGAGCTTTTGTTGGTAGAAACCTCTGGTAGTGCAGTGCCCTTTCCTGTGGTAATAAGTCTTCAATCTCTTGGTTGCTCCGTGGATGGAGTTATATGCGTAGTAGACTGTGCTAACTTTGAAAGGTATAAGGAAGACAGCACTGCAAGGTATCAAATAGGTGGGTCTAATATAATAGTGCTCAACAAACTGGACTTGGTTGAGGAAGGTAAATTGGACGCTATAGAAAAGGAAGTAAGAGAACTATGGAACATGTATAGACCCGTAAACTCCTTTACAGGTGAGCCCTTTTATACGAAGGTTAGAATATACAAAACCACATACTGTAAACTCCCTAAAGATGTATTCTCCGGAGCTTACACCATACCAGAGTTAAAGAACCTTCCTACAAACCACGAGCACAAGCATAACCACAAGGTTATAAACCTTATTGAACCCGTAGACTATGAAGAGCTTGAAAGGAAATTGAAAAACTTGCCGGAAAACGTAATAAGGGTGAAGGGCATAGTCAGGCTCAAGCATTATCCCTTTCCCGTAGCCATAAACTATTCCTTTGGATACGTGGATAACCCAATAGAAATAAAAGATTACGACGGACCCTCTTTTTTGGTGTTAATAGAAAACTAAGGAGGGCAATCTATGGGATTTGACCTTCTTTTGCAAAATATATTAAACCCTCCCGTTCTTATGTTTCTTCTTGGAATTGGTGCGGTGCTTCTTAAAACTGAACTTGAAATTCCACAACCTCTGCCAAAACTCTTTTCTCTCTATCTTCTTATAGCCATAGGTCTTCATGGTGGCTACGAGCTTTCCAAGAGCGGTATAACCCTTGAGGTTCTAAAGGTGCTCTTGCTTGCGATGTTTATGGCGGTTTTAGTGCCTATTTATGCCTTCTTTATTCTTAGGTTAAAGCTGGATGTATACAATGCGGTTGCCATATCCGCCACCTACGGCTCTATCAGCGCAGTAACCTTTATAACAGCTGGCTCTTTTCTAAACAGCCTTGGGGAGAGCTATGGTGGCTATATGGTAGCTGCTATGACCCTTATGGAGTCTCCCGCTATAGTTGTAGGACTTATACTTTTAACGCTCTTCGCTAAGAGGGAAAATAACTCAAAGGTAAACTGGGGAGAAGTTCTCAGAGAAGCTTTCCTTAACCCATCCGTTTATATACTAATGGGAACTCTTCTTATAGGTTTCTTAACGGGTGAAAAGGGTTGGAAGGCTATGGAACCACTCTTTGGAGTTTTGTTTAAGGGCATGCTTGCCTTTTTCCTACTTGATATGGGTATAGTAGCTGGTCGCAGGATAGGAGATATTAAAAAGGTTGGAGTGTTTCTTGTAGCCTTTGGAATTCTTTTGCCTGTGTTTAACGCTTTGGTGGGGATATTTTTAGCGAAGACCTTTGGCTTTACCAAGGGTGATGCCTTCATGTTCTCTGTATTATGTGCCAGTGCTTCTTATATAGCGGTTCCTGCTGCCATGAGGCTTTCTGTGCCAGAGGCAAATCCAAGCCTTTATGTAACCATGTCTTTGGCTATAACCTTTCCCTTCAACATAGCGATAGGTATACCACTATACTATTTTGTTATAAATCATCTATGGGGGTGAGAACATGAAACCCATGAAAAAGGTGGAGGTGGTAATTGACAGTGTATACCTAAGCAGGGTCCTTGACGTTTTGGAGAGGGTTGGTGTTTCTGGTTACACGGTTATAAGGGATGCCTTGGGAAAGGGAGAAAGGGGCATAATGGCTGGGGATGAGCTTACAGATGTGTTTAAAAATAGCTATGTGTTTACGGTTTGTTCAGAAGAGATGGCTCACAGGATAGCGGAGGAGGTTAGACCTCTTCTTAAAAAGGCTGGGGGTATTTGTCTTATCTCTGACGTTCTGTGGCTTACTCATTGATATAAGGAAAACTTATAGCTTTTATCATAAATACTAATAGCACGAGATGTATGCGAGGCATATAATATGGTGAAAATCTTAATATAGGAGGTGTCTAAGATGGCAACAATAACACCCGATAAGACCCTTGATGCGTCAGGTCTTAACTGTCCTCTCCCTGTCCTAAAAACAAAAAAGGCTCTTGAAGAACTTCAATCTGGGCAGATCCTTGAAGTCATAACCACAGACCCGGGTGCAAAGGCGGACATACCAGCCTTTTGCAATAGAACTGGACATCAGCTCCTTGAAACGGTAGAAGAAGGAGGAAAGATTATCTTCTACATAAAGAAAAAATGAGGGGGGAATTTTATGGCTACAGAAAGGCTTGCCATAATAGCCACTAAGGGCACGCTTGATATGGCGTACCCGCCTTTAATATTAGCTTCAACTGCTGCATCCTTAGGTGTAGAAACCGCCATATTTTTTACCTTTTACGGGCTTAACATTATCCACAAAAAGAAAATGCACGAGTTAAAAGTAGCACCCATAGGAAACCCTGCCATGCCTATGGCTTTCCCACCCTCCATGCAAAACACGGTAACCAACTTCATATCTTCCATATTCCCGGGACCTCCACAGATAATGGGTGTAATACCCGGCATGACAGACCTTATGACCTTTATGATGAGAAAGGCAATAAAGGAGCATGGAGTAGCGGATATACCAGAGCTTATTGAAGTTTGTAAGGAAGCGGATGTAAAGCTTATACCCTGTCAAATGACGATGGAACTCTTTGGCTACAGATATGAAGACCTCATAGATGGTCTTGAGCCACCTGCTGGTGCAGCCACCTTTATGAACTACGTGCTTGAGGCAGAAAAACCTATGATAATCTTCGTTTAAGGAGGATAGATATGGCTTACGAAAAGGTGCTATTCTACATCCTTACCGTGCCCTTCTTTGAGAGGGCAGATCCAACCACAGGAGAGCTTATAAACCCACAAGCGGGTGCTCCCTTTTTCCTTGCCACTGCAGCTACCACCATGGACTACGAGGTGGAGATGGTTATAACCTCAGAGGCAGGCTTTTTACTTATGAGAGACAACGCCAAAAAGGTAAAGGTTAGACCAGGAGTGGAGCAAACGGTTTACGACTTTATAAAGATGGCTAAGGATGCAGGTGTCAAGATTTATCTTTGTGTGCCCTCACTTGACTTAACTGACGTATATAAGAAGGAAGATGTGAACCCCGAACTCTGCGATGGCATAATAGGCGGTGCTGCATTCCTTGATAAGTTGATGAGCGGTGAATATGCGGTGCTCACCCTTTAAGGTTTTCTTGGCTTTCCCCTTTTTTGAATATGCACCTATAAGTTTATCTTTATATACATATAAGCAAAACTTAATTGACTTTTGTCATGTGTATGATACTTTTATAGAAGTTAGAAACCCTAAGGAGGTTTACCATGGATGGGCACATTTACGGATATAACATACCCATATCGGAAAAAACTAAGGCAGTGCCTTGGGAAGAGAAGGTCCGTATAGTGGAGGAGATAAAGTCGGACTTTCGTTTTAAGGAATACATCTTTGGCTGTCTAAACTGTGGCGTTTGCACCGCATCCTGTCCCTCCAATAGGTTCTTTGACTACTCTCCAAGGGAGATAGTGCAAAGGTTCTTGGAAGAGGACGTGGAAGTGCTATATGACATGATGCATGAATACATATGGGCATGCTCTCAGTGCTTTACCTGTTGGATAAGGTGTCCCTTTGTGAATAACCCTGGTGGTCTTGTTGCCATAATGAGAGAGGTGGCGGTGCGTAATGCCTTTGAAGCTACAAAGGACCTTCTAAAGCCTTATGGAAGGGTTCTCCTCAAAGTTATGACTACAGGAAACCAGCTCTCTGCGGACATGCTCCAGCCGGACTTCTTCCCAGACTGGGGTCCTAAGATGGCGGACAACATGGAAAACCTAAGGGCAAAGAGGCTTGCCATACCCTTTGACGTGGGTAAGTCTGTCAAGACCGCATGGGAGGTGTCTTTGGAGACCGCTATAGAAATGTATACCATATGGAGAGAGACGGGCATTTTTGAAATGCTTGAAAAACTTGACCCAAACCTCTACAACGTTATCATGGACATAGTAGAAGAAAACGAAGAGAGGTATGCGGAGCTTTATGAAGAGGAAGAGTAAGCTAACAAATGGGGTTAATGCCCTAAAAAAAACTAAGGAGGTGTAATCATGGCAAAGCATGGTTTTGGACATAACAGCCCAGGAGGTCTTTTGAGGTATCCAGAAAAGCCACCTTTCCCCCTCAAAGAATACAGCTCCCACTACGACCACATCTTTGAGATGATGGAAGAGCTCGAAGCTAAGGGCGAAATACTCATATACAGGATTACAGAAGAGCACCAGCCTGTGGAAGTCTTCACCAGAACTGGAAGGATAAAGCTCATACCCACCAACAAGCTTTGGCACCACAAGTCCTGTGGTCAGTGTGGAAACATCCCCGGATATCCTGCCTCTATTTTCTGGTTTATGAACAAGTTTGGTCTTGACTACCTTAATGAGCCACACCAAACCTCTTGCACCGCATGGAACTATCACGGTTCTGGCACCTCCAACCCTGTAGCCTTGGCGGCAGTATGGCTCAGAAACATGCACCAAGCTTGGAAGACAGGCTACTATCCTCTCATCCACTGTGGAACATCCTTTGGTTCATACAAGGAAACAAGGGAACAGCTCATAATGAACAAGGAGCTAAGGGATGCGGTAAAGCCCATACTCAAAAAGCTTGGAAGGCTCACGGAGGATGGAAGGATAGTGATACCACAGGAAATAGTCCACTATTCTGAGTGGGTCCACGCTATGAGATATAGGATAAAGGAGCTATACGAGAAAGAAGGCAAGGCTAAAGGCATAGATGTTTCCAATGTGAGGGTTGCCATACACAGCGCCTGCCACGTTTACAAGATGATAGCAGATGACTATCCCTATGACCCAGAAGTCTACAACGGTCAAAGACCTGCAGCTCCCACAGCGGTGGTAAAGGCTCTTGGTGCACAGGTGGTGGACTACTCCACGTGGTATGACTGCTGTGGTTTTGGCTTCAGACACATACTTACCGAAAGGGAATTCACAAGGTCCTTTGCTATACAGAGAAAGCTCAAGGTTATCGCAGAAGAGGTAAAGGCGGACCTTATAGTAACCCACGATACAGGTTGTACCACCACCTTTGAAAAGAACCAGTGGATAGGAAAAGCTCACGGTATGTATCACCCTGTAGCGGTTATGTCTGATGTTATGTTTGCAGCTCTTGCCTGCGGTGCTCATCCCTTTAAGGTGGTCCAGCTCTACTGGAACTGCTCCAACTACGAGCCTCTCCTTGAGAAGATGGGTATAACCAACTGGAGAGAGCTAAGAAAAGAGTGGGAAGATACCGTCAAATACATAGCGGAGCTTGAAAAGGCTGGAAAATACGACGAGCTTATGGAGTTCTTCAAGGAATACGACCTATATGAACCCTACAGCAGAACCTCCACTGGCAAGCCAAAGGCTTCCGCAACTGCGAACATGCCTCTGTTTAAGTCCTAAGCTCTTTCTGGGGGCTTTGCCCCCTTAAGAACTATTAAAGGAGGTTTATCATGGCTAAGAGTGTGTTGGTGATAGGTGGCGGTCCAGCAGGACTTGCAGCAGCAAGAGCTTTGGGAAGGCTTGGAGTGCCTACCATCCTCGTGGAAAAGGACGGTCAGCTGGGTGGGAACCCCATCAAAAACCACTATCACACGCTAATACCAAGAAAGTTAAAACCCTCCCAGGTGATAGGTCCTTACATAAAGGAAGTGGAGCAAAACCCAAATGTGAAGGTGCTTCTTAACACGGAGATAACCGCCTGTGAAGGAGAGCCCGGGGAATATAGGGTAACCCTTTCCAATGGAGAAAAGCACGAAGTTGGAGCTATTGTGGTTGCCACTGGCTTTGAACACTTTGACCCAAGAAGAAAGGGAGAGCTTGGATACGGTATATATCCCGATGTTATTACAAACCTTGAGCTGGAGAGAATGTTCTCCCAAGAGGGTAGGCTATACAGACCTTCCAATGGACAGCTTCCCAAAAGAGTTGCCTTTGTTTTCTGTGTAGGTTCAAGGGACAGACAGCTTGGTGTGACCAATGTGCACTGCTGTAGGTATGGCTGTGCTCTTTCTGGTCTTCAAGGTATGGAGATAAGGGAGCACTATCCAGATGTGGATGTGTTTTGCTACTACATGGACGTGAGAACCTATGGCACGTGGGAATATCCCTTCTACTGGGCTCCTCAAGAAAAATACGGTGTTAGATACGTAAGAGGAAGGATCGCAGAGATTACCTACAGCCCTGCAGATGGAAGGTTGAGGGTAAAGCACGAAGACACCATAGTCCAAAGACCTTCAGAAGTTCCTATGGACCTTGTGGTACTTGTGCTTGGAATGGAGCCTTCCGCTGGAACTAAGAAGGTTGCCAAGATATTGGGTCTTGCCCAAGACCCCGATAGCCAATTCCTTATACCTTCAGAAGAGTCTGGCTCTAATATCATTTCTAACAAGCCTGGCATATTCATAGCGGGTGCCTGTAAGGGTCCAATAGACATAGAGTCCTCCTTCTCAGAAGGTGAAGCCGCTGCTGCGGAAGCTGCAGCTTTTATTGGTGCAAAGGTGACAGTATGAAAAAGCCGGTTGTTCTTGACGACTTTTTGGTTAGGGACTATCTGATAAAGATACTTGGAGAAGGCGAGGAGTTTGTGCAAGAGTTTTACAAGGACCTCCTCGCCAAGTCTCTCCTTTTCCAACAAGCCTTTTCTAAGGAAAGGCTACCCTCTCTAACGGAAGAGGACCTTGACCTTATCCTTGAGAAGATATTCCCTGCAAGAAGGAGAAGGCAGAAGATAATCCAAGAGACAGGCATAGAAAGGCTTAAAAAAGCCATAAGCGACCTTCTCTATGGTAAAGCCCAGACTTGGGAAGAGAGGGTAGAAAGGTTTGTAAGGGAGATAAGGGGTGTGGACAGAAAGTTTGCAAGGGATATAGCCAGCGAAATACTCCACTTTACCTTTCCAGAGGAGTATGTGCTTTGGACCAGCTGGATATGGGACCCAGAGAGCGAAAGTGGTGCAGTGGTTTTTCTAAAGGAAGAGCCACCAAAGAGGAGCATGTATGGAGAGACTTACGAAGAGTTTGAGCTCATATACAAACAAATTCAGGAAAAGCTCCTTGACTTCGGCATAAAGGTGAAGGGGTATCTCTTTGTGGATATATTCCTCGCTATGATATACGCTACTTATGTGGACTATATGACCTTGTCTACCATGCATAGTGCCAAGGGCTTCTTCCCTCCTGCAGGAGTTATGGCAAGGAGGCTCCTTGGCGTTATAAGAAAGGAAGACCTTTTGGAGGTATAACCATGGCGATACATGAGCGTAGCCTTGTAGAACCAGAGAGAATTTTAAGGAAGGAAAGGCTTGTTATTGACGGTGTTGACGTCTCTGGAGACTGGAACCTCATAATCCTTCCAAGGGTTATAAACAACTACGACCTTGACTTTGCCAAGGAGATTATAAACTCTCCAGATGGCAAGACCATAAACCAGTGCTATCAGTGCTCTTACTGCACTGCATCCTGCCCTGTGCATAACTATTGGGATGAGAGATACAATCCCAGGCACTTTATATACTTGGCAAGGCTTGGTCTCATAGATGAACTCCAAAAGCGTGCGGATGTAATGTGGAGGTGCGTTTCTTGCCACAAATGCACACACAGATGTCCAAAAGGTGTGCTCGTGGAAGAAGTCCTAAAAGCCATCCTAAGGACCATGGCAAAGAAAGGTTTGATTGACGAATATCCTTCCAAAAAGTTTGATAAGTTCTTTACTGAGTCTGTGCTTGAATACGGAAGAATAGAGGATGGAGAGCTTCTCTTTGGGTGGATAGAAAAGCAAGGATACAAGGTCTTCAAAGACCCCATACTCAAAAAGCCCATACCTTTCATAGGTGAAACGCCCGAGTGGCTCAAGCAGTTGACCATGAAGCCCATAAAGTCCATGAACATAAGCTTTTTGGTCCTTAATGCCAAGCATATGCTCTTCCACCCAAGAACAAAGAACTGGAACAGGTTTAAGCAGGTCCTGCGTAAAGTTATGCAAGAAGAAGGTGCATTACATTAAGGAGGTTTAACATGGGTGTGATAGGAAAGAGGGTTGCATATTACCCAGGCTGTTCCCTTGAGGGTGCAGCAAGGGCTTATGATGTTTCCACAAGGATAGTGGCTAAGGAGCTTGGTCTTGAATTGGACTATCTTGAGGACTACAATTGCTGTGGTGCTATGGAGTCCAAAAACATAACCTTTATGGGCACGTTGCTTCTCAATGCCAGAAACATGTCCCTGGCAAGAAAGCAGGGACATAATGTAATAGTAGCTCCCTGTAATGGATGCTCCTTTTCCCTTCAGAGAGCAGAATATTTCCTTGAGACAGACAAGGCGGTTTATGATAAGGTTAACGCACTTCTTAGAGAAGGTGGTGTTGACCCCCTTGACCAAATACCTCAAACCTATCACATACTGGAGTGGTTCTACCATGAAGCTGGTCCACAGAAGGTCAAGGAAAAAACAAGGAAGCCTTTGAGAGGTCTTAAGGTGGCAAACTACTATGGATGCCTGTATACAAGACCTCACTTTTATGCGAGAACCTATGCACACGCAGGTGGTCAAAGCGAGGATGCAAGACCAAGAAGAAGAGAAACCGCAGATGACGATGAGCATCCTTACTATATGAATGCCCTTCTTGAAGCTGCGGGTGCTACAAGCGTGGAGTTTGAGCCCATGCATACCCAGTGCTGTGGAGGTCCTCACTCTCTATCTGACGAAATGGTTTCTGAAAAGTTTGTCATGATGATACTTCAAACCGCAAAGAGGAATGGAGCGGATATAATAGCCACAGAATGTCCTCTATGCCACGCTTCCCTTGAGATGTATCGCCATAGGCTTATGATGAAGGGTGTGCCAGATGTGGACGTTCCAGTTGCCTACTTTACACAGCTACTTGGGCTTGCCTTTGGTTATAGTGCAAACGATGTTAAGCTAAAGGATAACCTCTCTGACCCTTTGCCTGTTTTAAGAAGACTTGGGCTTGCATAGGAGTGTAAGATATGGGTGTCTTGCAGGGGCTGGAAAGCGGAAAGGAGTGGGAATATAATGGCTGCGTGGTGCCTCTTGACCTTTATTACGATATAGAGACTCAAACATGGCTAAGGGTTAACGAAGATGGAACGGTCACTATTGGTCTTACAGACGTGGGTCAAGTTAGAGCAGGAAGGCTCCTGCACGCCCGCATAAAGAACGTGGGTAAGCACATCCAAAAGGGGAAGCCAGTAGCATCCTTAGAAAGTGGTAAATGGGCAGGACCCATAAACGCCCTCGTTGAAGGTGAGGTGGTAGAAAGAAACGAAAAGGTCCTTGAACAACCAGACATAATAAACTATGACCCTTACGGCGAGGGGTGGATAGTGAAGATGAAGCCTACAGACTTGCAAAGAGATATTAAGGACCTCCTCTATGGTAAGGAAGCCATAGAAGAGATGAGGAAATACATTGATGAATGGGATATAATTTGCATGAGGTGTACATGATGGCTGCCAAGGATAAACATGTAATACTGCTTGTTTCTCAGTGGTGTGCCACATGTCCCGATGCGGATGCCCTCTGGAGAAAGCTTCAGTCCGAGTATGGCTTCAAATACGAGGTGCTTGATGTGGCACAACCAGAGGGCAAAATGTGGGCAAAGAAGCTCATAATAAGGGCTGTGCCTTCCACCATAATTGACGGAAAGCTCGTCTTCGTAGGCGTCCCGGATGAAGCAGAAGCCAGAAGGGCTATAGAGTCATGAAGGTGGTTATACTAATGACAAGCGGACCCAAAACACCTTGGAGGTGTGCTTCACCCTTTTACATAGCGGCGCTGTTGTCTGCCAACGAAGCGGAGGTGGAAATCTTCTTTAATATGGACGGGACAAGGCTACTAAAAAAGGGTGTGGCGGAAAAGCTAATCCCCGGAGAGCCTAACTGTCTGTCTCCTAATGGCAAAAAACTTAAAACGGTTTATGATTTTATGAAGGATGCCAAGCAAGCAGGGGTAAAGTTCTACTCCTGCAAGCAGGCTATAGATTCTATGGGTTATAAACCCGAAGACCTTATACCTGAGCTGGATGGAATATTTCCAGCCAGTGAATTTGCCCTAAGGGCTATGGAAGCGGATAAGGTGTTAACTTTCTGAAAATTTTATAAAGGAGGGTAAGACATGGCAATAGTTAATGGGTGTAACATACCCGAAGACCTGCTCTATGATGTGGACCCAGAGGCTAATGCCTTTACCTGGGCGAAGGATAACGGAGACGGCACTTACACTGTGGGTCTCACCTCTGTGGCTGCTGCAATGGCAGGAAGGCTTGTAGCCTACACGCCAAAGAAGGTTGGCAAGGTCATAGAAAGACGCAAAAGCATAGCGACCATTGAAAGCGGTAAATGGGTGGGTCCAGTTCCCACACCTCTAACCGGAGAAATAGTGGAGATAAACGAAGCCCTCAAAGGCAATCCAGCCCTCGTAAATGACGACCCATATGGTGCAGGATGGATAGCCAAGATAAAACCCACAAACCCAGAAGAGATAAACAACCTGCTCAAGGGCCAAGCGGCAGTGGATGCTCTCACAAAGGTTATAAACGAGAAGGGTATAAAGTGCGGATGATAGACTTCAGGGGGGTGAACCTTCCCCCCTCCCTTGAAGACTTAGAGTTGGACCAAGCCCTTCTGGAAGAGCTTTATGAAGGTTTTGAAATAAGGCTTAAAAACTTCGGAAGGGATATACTTTTTCATAGTCCAGGGTTTAAGCACTACGAGGTAGATGACTTTTCTATAAGGACTGGTCCCAAGTTTGTGGATATATCCATAACTGGCAGAAACTGCGAGCTCATGTGCGACCACTGTGCTTCAAAAATACTCTGGCATATGATACCTGCCCTAACACCGGAGGAACTCTGGAAGGTTGCCAATGAGCTAAAACACAAGGGTGTGGATGGAGTTCTTATATCCGGAGGCTCTAACAAGGATGGTGTGGTGGAGCTGTATCCCTTTTTGAAAACTATGAGAAGAATAAAGGAAGAGCTTGGTATGTTCGTAAGCTGTCATATGGGCTTGGTGGACAAAGAGCTCGCAGAAGGCTTAAAAGAAGCAAAGGTAGATGCGGTCTTGCTTGACGTAATAGGTGATGACCAAACCATAGCGGAGGTATACAAGCTACCTCACAAGAGCGTTAAGGACTACGAGGAGTCTTTGAGACTTCTTAAAGAGGCAGGACACAACATAGTTCCGCACGTGATAATAGGACTTCACTATGGACAAATAAAAGGTGAATACAGAGCCATAGACATGATAGCCAACTTTGACCCCTCCGCCCTTGTTATCGTGGTTGTAATGCCCTATTATGGGAAGGCACGCTTTCAACTATTACCACCTCCAAAACCAGAAGAGAGCGCCAAGGTTGTATTACATGCAAGAAAGTCCCTGTGGAATAAACCTGTGGTCATAGGGTGCGCAAGACCTGCTGGACCAGAAAGGGCTAAGTTTGACCTTTATTCCCTTTATGCTGGAGTGAACGGTATAACTTTTCCTGCGGAAGGTATTTTTACCTACGCAAAAAGTCTTGGATTGAACCCTGTAGTTTCACCAAACTGTTGTTCTACAGTATTTCTGTATTAAATTTAAAAGCCATGAAAATCTTTGACATTGACACCGCAAGGGACCTAATAACAGTTATAAAGCCCATAGTAGAGGAAATAAACCTAAAGAAAGAAGAGCTCTATTCATGTCTTGCAAGGCTGGAAGAGGAAAAGGACGAGTTAGAAAGACTCTATCTCAAAAGCCATGTAGAAGACCTTGATACGGAGATAAGAAGACTCTTTCAAAAGATAGAGGCTCTGGGTGGTGTTATAAAAGGTATAGACCCAATCATCGTAGACTTCCTGTCCTTTCACCAGAACCGTTATATATGGCTATGTTGGAAAGAGGATGAAGACACCATTATGTATTGGCACGAGCTTGACGAAGGTTTTGCTGGTAGGAAGCCTATTGAATTGCTTTACGAGGATGGCTACAATCGGAACGTTTAAACAAAGCTACTTAAAGTCCATATACACCTTTGAAGGCGTAACTCCCCTTTGCCCTTGATATTTACCTCTATAGGGTCTTTCCGCTTTTGCGTCAAGCTTTGCGAGCACTATCTGACATATGCGCACTCCTTTGTATATGCGTATGGGGCAGTGGTTGGCATTGTATAGCTCAAGGGTTATCTGTCCCTCAAAGCCTGCGTCCACCCAGCCAGCGTTTTCTATAAAGAGTCCAAGCCTTCCAAGAGAAGACCTACCCTCCACAAAGGCGGTAATATCCTCTGGGAGTTTTATATACTCTTCCGTGGTTGCCAACAGGAAAGCTTTTGGTGGTATAAGCACTCCTTCTTCGGGTATGCTTACCTTCTCCACAGGTATATGTGCACTTTTTAAGTCTATGCACTTAGACCTATAATATAGGAGCTCCCCACCTAAAGTGAGGTCTATGGAGGACGCTTGGATGTTCTCTTCCCTGTATGGTTCTATTACCAGCCTGCCTTTCTTTATAAGCTCCTTGATACTTTTATCGCTCAGTATCATGGCAAGGTGTGGGGGTGGAGGGACTCGAACCCTCACGGCTCATCGCCGGCGGATTTTAAGTCCGCTGCGTCTGCCAGTTCCGCCACACCCCCTACAGATAATAAATTATAATATTTTTCTCAAAGTTATGAGCTACTGGCGAGGTATAATACACAAGTATAGGGAGTTTTTACCTGTAAACGAGAAGACACCCATAATAACCCTGTGTGAGGGGAATACTCCCTTGATACATGCGGAGAACTTAGCGAGGGCTATAGGCTTTAAAGGAGATATATTTCTCAAATACGAAGGTCTAAACCCTACGGGCTCTTTTAAAGACAGGGGCATGACAGTAGCCATATCCAAGGCGGTGGAGGCAGGAAAAAAAGCGGTAATATGCGCCTCAACGGGCAATACCTCTGCATCTGCAGCAGCCTATGCAGCAAAGGCTGGACTAAAAGCCTTTGTCCTTCTTCCAAAGGGAGCTGTAGCCCTTGGCAAGCTTTCTCAGGCGGTCATATACGGTGCAAAGGTGATAGCTATTCAAGGAAACTTTGACGATGCCTTGTATATTGTAAGAAAAATAGGGGAAATCCTACCTGTGGAGATAGTGAACTCAGTAAACCCCTATAGGATAGAGGGGCAAAAAACGGGAGCCTTTGAAATATGCGATGCTCTTGGTAGAGCACCAGACTATAATTTTATTCCCGTGGGGAATGCGGGAAATATAACCGCCTACTGGAAAGGCTATAAGGAATATTACCAAGTTGGTAAAATAAACAACCTTCCTAAGATGATGGGTTGGCAGGCGGAAGGCTCTGCTCCCATAGTAAAAGGCTACCCTATAAAGAACCCACAGACAATAGCTACTGCCATAAGGATTGGAAACCCTTATAGTTGGCAATCCGCCCTTCAAGCGGTGCATGAGTCTGGCGGATTAATAGATGCGGTAAGCGATGATGAAATACTCTACGCATACAAGCTAACTGCCTCAACAGAAGGCATATTCTGTGAGCCTGCATCTGCTGCGTCTGTGGCAGGACTTATAAAACTCACCAGAGAAGGCTTTTTCAAAGGTGGAGAAACGGTAGTATGCACCCTCACTGGAAACGGCTTAAAGGACCCAGATACCGCTATGAGGGTATGCGAAGAGCCCATAACACTTCCACCGGATGTGGATAAAATAGTAGGAGTTATAAGTCTATGAAGGTCATAAAACTCACAAGGAGCAATCTTGATAAAGTGGCTGATGCCCTTGAAGAGGGTAAGATAGTTTGCTTTCCCACAGATACCATCTATGGACTTTTGGTAAAAGCCAATGACAGTTCCGCTATAGAAAGGCTATACTCTATAAGAAGACCTTCTAACAGACCCTTTTTGATGCTTATAGATGGCACGTATTGGCTTAAGGACCTTGGAGTTCTCTATAGACCTATCCATGAAAGGCTTATGAACATGTTTAATGCCACGTTTATTTTCTACAAAAAGAATACTTTTCCACTCTATCTTACACGTGGTAGAAAAAGCCTTGCGGTAAGAATACCCCCCTTTGATAGCTATGTTTATGAGCTTATTGAATATTTAAAGGCACCTGTGGTAGCACCCAGTGCAAACCCAGAGGGTCAAAAGCCAGCGACCACCATAAAAGAAGCCATAGAATACTTTGGAGATAAGGTTGACCTTTATGTGGACGGTGGCGTAAGAAAGGGTAAACCCTCCACCATAGTGAGAGCTCTATATCCCAAGGGTCTTAGGCTCGTAAGAGAGGGCAACATACCCTTTAAAAAAATACTCCAAGCCTATAGGGAGCTAAGGGCTACCTTTTCCGCCTTGACTGAAGACGCTCCTTTAGAGTCTTCCTCTTTGGACCCTTTTGAATTTGGTCCGCCTTTCCCTCCACTCCGCTAAAAACTGCCATACTTAGGAGTTTATCCCTCTCTTGTTCTTCCCTCCTTAGCTCTTCTTGCACCTCTTCTTGAGTTCTTACCTGCATATGTAAGATGTCCGATATGGTTCTTTCTCTAAACCTTGAAAGCATGTCCTCAAAGAGGTAAAAGGCTTCCTTTTTGTATTCCACCAAGGGGTCCTTTGAGGCGTATCCCCTAAGGTATATGCTATCTCTAAGCCTGTCCATAGTGTGCAGGTGCTCCCTCCATAGGTGGTCAAGGTTTGAAAGCATAACTATTCTGACAAGCTCCCAAAATACCCCTTCACCCAGCTCCTCCTTTCTTAAGTTTATTACCTCAAGCACCTTTTGAAAGAGGTTCTCTATGAGCTCCTCTTTGTCTCTGGCTGGAGGGATTTCTATCTCCCTACCTAAAAGCTCTTTGAAATAATCCCTTAAAGGTTCAAGTTCCCAAAGCTCTGGCTCTTCCTCCTTAATGAGCTCTCCCACCTTTTGGGCTACAAGGTCGTAGATAAACTCCCGTAGATATTCCTCAAGACCCTTGGACTCAAGAAGGTCTCTTCTTATGGAGTATACAGTGAGCCTTTGGGTGTTCATCACCATATCATACTCAAGGAGCCTTTTCCTTATTTGGAAGTTCTGGGCTTCTACCCTTTTTTGTGCGTTTTGTATAGCCTTGGTAACCATACCACTTTCTATTGGCTCTCCCTCGGGGATTTTGAGTATCTCCATTAGCCTCTTGACCCTATCACCACCGAAAATCCTCATCAGGTCATCCTCAAGAGAAATAACAAAGCGAGACTCTCCTGGGTCTCCTTGTCTTCCCGCTCTACCCCTTAGCTGGTTGTCTATCCGTCTTGACTCGTGCCTTTCTGTGCCGATAACGAGCAAGCCTCCAAGTTCAACCACCTTCTTTTTTTCTTCTTCCGTTATCTTGTATGCCTTTTCTAAGGCTTCCTTCCACTCCTCTTCCGTTGCTTCCTCTACCGCCTTACCCTTAGACCTTATTATCTCTTTTGCAAGGTATTCGGGGTTTCCCCCAAGAAGGATGTCCGTTCCCCTTCCCGCCATATTTGTGGATATGGTTACCGCACCAAGCCTTCCCGCTTGAGCTATTATCTCCGCCTCCTTTTCGTGATGCTTTGCATTCAAGACATTGTGAGGTATATTTTCCTTCTGCAAAAGTCTTGAAAGATGCTCAGAATCCTCTATAGAGACCGTTCCTACAAGTATAGGTCTACCCTTTGCGTGCTCTTGCTTTATTATATTTATGACCGCCTGCCACTTTTCTTTTTTCGTCTTATAGACCAAATCTGGATGGTCTTTCCTCCTCATAGGTTTGTGGGTAGGAATCACCACCACATCAAGACCGTATATTTCCTTGAACTCAAGGGCTTCTGTTTCCGCAGTGCCAGTCATACCAGAAAGCTTTCTGTAGAGCTTAAAGTAGTTTTGAAATGTTATACTTGCAAGAGTCTGATTTTCTCTTTGCACTGGAACACCCTCTTTCACTTCTATAGCCTGATGAAGACCATCACTCCATCTTCTACCGGGTAAAACCCTCCCAGTAAACTCGTCCACTATGAGAACCTCGTTATCCTTCACTATATAGTGCACATCTCTCTTAAATAGTGTGTGTGCTCTAAGTGCTTGATTTACCGCATGCAGTAGGTCTATATTTCTTATGTCGTAAAGGTTTTCCACACCAAGAAGTTTTTCTACTTTGCTTATACCTTGCTCTGTAAGCTGGACAGTTCTATTTTTTTCATCCACTATAAAGTCCTCATCCTTTACGAGCTTCCTTACTACCTCATCCGCCTTGTAATATATGGATGTATCCATCTCCGCAGGACCTGAGATAATAAGAGGAGTTCTTGCCTCATCTATGAGTATGGAGTCTACTTCGTCCACTATGGCAAAGTTGTGCCCTTTTACTTGCACTATCTCCTCAAGAGAAAAAGCCATATTGTCTCTAAGATAGTCAAAACCAAACTCGTTGTTAGTGCCATAGGTTATACTGCACTCGTAGGCTTGTCTTCTGGTGCAAGGCGTTAGCTTAGTATAGAAAGCCTTTTTTGCTTGAACGTTTATTAAGTCCGATGACAAAGTCTCTTCAAAATAGCCCTTTGGCCAAACCCTCCAGTCTTCTTCTATAGCCCTCTGTGCCAGCTCTGGGTCTGCCCATTCTACCCTGTAGGAGCTATAGTCAGAGTTTATAACACCCACATCAAGACCAAGAAAAAGATATAGCCCACCCATCCATTGAGCGTCCCTTCTGGCAAGGTAGTCATTGACGGTAACCACATGAACCCCCTCTTCTGTCATGGCATTTATTACCGCCGCAGAGGTAGCCACCAAAGTTTTACCCTCACCCGTTTTCATCTCCGCTATCTTACCTTCGTGAAGCACAAGCCCACCAATGAGCTGAACGTCAAAAAATCTAAGCCCAAGAGCCCTTTTGCCCGCCTCCCTTACAAGAGCAAAGGCAAGCTCCACCTCTGGAACTATTTCACCCTTTATTATTTTCTCCTTTAGCGCCTCATCCTGCAGTATCCTCTGCCTTAGGTCTTGTGTCATAAGCCTTATCTCTTTGTTTGAAAGTTGGTCAAGTTCTCTTTCCCTTTGTGTTATCCTTTGGACCACCTTTCTTAGCCTCTTGACTTCTCTCTCGCTCTTTGTCCCAAGTAGCTTTTTAACAAGCCAGTCTATCATGGTATTAAAATTATAATGCTTTAGTTTTGCGTGTGATGCTCTTGAGTATGCTTAGGTGGTGATTGTGGCGGGCTCTGGTTTGTTGAGGGTTGAGAGGTGGTTTCTTGTATTGTGTCCTGTTTTTTGTAGCATTCTTCTGATGCGAGGCA
>JBBKAW010000068.1 GCA_037722135.1 Aquificaceae bacterium | reverse complement strand
ATTCAAGATACGGGTTGTATTCTTTTAGCATAGTTGACTATTATAAACTATAAATCCTATTGTAGTCCCACTAAGGCTATAACCCTTCTACCTTTTGGCTACCCCTTGAAATTTTATAAAAGTTGACTAAAATCTTTTAACATGGCACAGTCAGCAAAGAGGGACTATTACGAGATACTTGGCGTTCCGAGGAACGCAACTCAGGAAGAAATAAAGAAAGCCTACCGTAGGCTTGCGAGAAAATACCACCCAGACTTTAACAAAGACCCAGAAGCTCAAGAGAAGTTCAAGGAGATAAACGAAGCCTATCAGGTCCTTTCAGACCCAGAAAAAAGAAGGCTCTACGACCAATACGGACATTCTGCCTTTAGTGCTCAACCCGGTGGTGAAGCCTACCAAGAAGTGGTATTCCAAAATGTGGGAGACCTTTTTGAGGAGATTCTCAGAGGCTTCGGCTTTGAAGACATCTTTGAAAGAGCAACACGTAGAAGAAGGCGTGAAAGCAGGAGACCAGTAAAGGGCGAAGATATATACTACACAGTGGAGCTTAGCCTTGAAGAGGCATATAAAGGCACTGTTGTGAGTATCCCTATAGTTAGGGAAGTGGTATGCGATGCGTGTGGTGGATTGGGTTATGACAAGAGTAAGGGAGAGAGGGTGTGTCCCACCTGTGGTGGAAGGGGCGAAGTGGTTCAAAGACAGTTTTTCATGACCATAGCACAAACCTGTCCCACATGCGGAGGAGAAGGTGTTATAAGAGAGCCTTGTCCTGTATGTAAGGGTAGAGGCAAGGTGTCTCGGAGAGAAGAGGTAAAGGTGAAGATACCTGCGGGTGTAGATACAGGCAGTAAGGTGCTTGCGGAAGGAAAGGGTAATGCGGGTATGTTTGGAGGACCTCCGGGAGACCTCATTATAACCATAAAAGTAAAGCCTCATCCTATCTTTGAAAGGAGGGGCAATAACCTATATGTGGATGTAAACCTAAAGCTTACCGAAGCGGTTCTTGGAACGGAGCTTGAAATTCCCACGCTTGAAGGAACAACTGTAAAGGTAAAAATCCCTGCTGGAGTGAAGGAAGGAGACACTATTAGAATAGAAGGTTATGGTATGCCAAAGCTAATGTCGGAAGGAAAAGGAGACCTATTTGTAAGAGTCCATATAGATGTGCCTAAACTGGGCTTTATGGACAAGCTTTTTGGCGATGGTAGGAGAATAAAACAACTCCTTGAAGAGCTTAACAACCTCTTACCAGAACCAAAACGTATTCGGGAGAGACAAACATGAAGAAGGAAAAGACAAGACTATACACTATAGGCGTAGTGGCAAGCATGTTTAACGTACATCCACAGACTCTAAGACTCTATGAAAAGGAAGGGTTAATAAAGCCTACAAGAAGCAAGGGCAGGACAAGGTATTACACAGAAGAAGATATACAAAGAATTGAGCTTATCCTAACTTTGAGTAGAGACTTGGGTGTAAACCTTGCAGGCATTGATATAATACTTAGAATGAAGGAACAGATAGAAGAGCTTGAGATGCAGGTGCAGAAGCTAATAGAATTTATACAGAGGGAGTTTTCAGAGGTTTATCAAAGAGACGAAGGTATAAAGTCTATAGTCTTAGCGGAAAGAAGGGACATCCTCAAGTTAATAAAGGAACGGTAAAATAGAACACATGGAATTAAGAGAGACAGACCTCCCGGGTATAGGAAAAAGTAATTCTCTTTCCTTTATCCAGCGTGGAGAGTTTTCTGTAATTTTTGCCAGCTTTTACGCGCCAGCCCAATCCCTTGCCTTTGCTTTGGTGCTTTCTACCGCATTGATAGGTAGCTTTAGCTTTCTTTTAGCTCCAAAGCTCTCTCAGAAAATCTTCCCAAAGAAAGAGAGGAAAGGACCTTTTCCAACTCCTCCCTCTTAGCCTCTATGCTATCCTCTGGCAGAACCCATAGAGGATTTCCAATCCTAACCTTTGCCCTTGAGAAGGGGATGGGGATAATTAGCCTATCCCAAGTTTTTAGCCTTATATACCATTCAAAGTCCACATATACTGGGATTATTGGCACTCCTGTTTTCTGTGCCAATAAGATTACACCCGCCTTTACCTTTCCATAGGGACCCTTTGGTCCGTCCACCGTTATGGCAACTGTGTTTCCCTCCTTGAGGACCTTTATCAATCTAAGAAGTCCTACACTTCCACCCTTTTGTGGCTTTCCCTCTTCGCTTGAACCTCTTACCACCCTATAGCCAAGACTAAGGAGAAACTTCTCCGCAATGTCCCCATCTCTAAACCTACTCACCAAGGCGTAAATGCCTCTATCTATGCCAAGCATGGCAACACCAAGAGCGTTTCCATGAAGAAGAGCTATTATTTTGCCTCTGTAAAGCTCGTAGTCTATTCTCCTGTCCCACCTTATGGTTTTATGAATTAGCCTTAGTAAAAAAGCCACAAAGGGGGCTAAAAAGACAGATATCCTATATCTTAACCTTTTCATCTTGCCTCAAGGACAGAAAGTATGTTGTTTCTTATCCACTTGGGGTCAAGCCATTGAAGTGGGTTTACCTCATAGCCTTGCACCAATATGCCAAAGTGAAGATGGTCTCCCAGTGCCAGCCCAGTCTTTCCAGTTCTTCCTATAACCTCTCCCTTCTTTACATACTGTCCTTCTTTTACGCTAATTTCTGAAAGATGACCATAAAGGCTCATAAGACCCATGCCGTGGTCTATTACCACCGTGTTTCCATATATGCCAAGGTCTCCAGCAAAGACCACCACTCCCGAGTTGCTTGCTGGCACTTGTGCCCTCTCCACAGAAGCAAAGTCAAAGCCCATGTGCCTACTTTCACTGACCTTTTGCCCATTATAGTAGTAGTGTCTTATTTCTCCATAACCTGCAAGCACCTTGCTCCTTGGCAGTTGTAAAAAGGCACCTTCCCAAAGGACCCTTGGCTCACTTTTCCTGCCTATCTCCTCAAGTCTTGCTATATCTCTTTGTCTCCATAACTCGTTTACTCTCTTGAAGGCTTCCAAAGGCTCAAGTCCCTTACCTTCCTCTCCAAGAAGGGGGTATATAACCCCGTTTATGAAGTTATCATCTATGGTTATCTTGTCCTCCTTAAACTTTACGCTCCTTACCCTTAAGGACAGAGTTTGTTGAGTGCGGTTTCCAGCCTTGTCTTTTACTACTACTGTAATACTGTTCAAGTCTTGCTGGTCAAGCCTTATGGGAAAGAGACCAAAATAGTATCCATCACCAAGAGGATATAGCCTATACTCATACTGTCCTATAAGAACGAAAGCATCAACCTCCTCTTCCGTCCTTATCTTTATGGCGGAAGTTCCACCCAGTGTGGGAGAGGATAGATAAGAGACAAGGCTAAACCTTGGGGGTATGGTATCTACAAGGGCATCAAAGGAATAGCTCCTACTCTGTAAAAAGCCTGAAGAAATCTTCACGTGAAGTCTTGCATTGCCATCTTTGAGACCTGTTTCCTTTGCTCTAAGGGTAAAACTTATTTCCTTTGAAGGTTCTGAGAGTTTTGCTTGATATATCTCCCTTTTTTGACCTTCTTGCTCTGCGTAAATCCTTATTTCCTTTATGGGTTTACTGGTTCGAAGAGTAAAGGTTTTTTCCGAAGGTATAAGGGATAGAGCCTTTAGGTCTTCTTCCGATATGCTTGGTTTTCCACCTGTAAAGATAAAAAGTGTGTAGAACATTATAAGGACAAGAGAAAAAATTGCCAGCCTCCTTATAAGCCTTATAAGTCCCAACCTTTTTTCCCTTCTTTCTTCAAGTCTATATCTGTATCTCATCGCACCACCACAACGCCATACCAGTTTTCCAACCTTTTTATTTTAGCAGGTCTTAGACCAAGTAGGTCAAGAAAAGCCCTTAGGTCTTCTTTTCCATAAAGTCCAGAAAAAATGCCAATCTTTTTGAAGAGTTTCATAAGATACGGAAGCTCCCTTTTGAATATTTCTAACTCAAGGTTTGCCACAAGGAGGTCAAAGGTTTCCTTTATGTCCTCTGGTTTGGCATGCCTACATTCAATCTCAACGCAGTTCTCTTTGGCGTTATGCACACATTCTTGGACAGCAAGGGGGTCTATGTCTATGGCAAGGACCCTGCCAGCTCTTAGTTTTTTGCAGGCTATGGCAAGTATGCCTGTGCCAGTTCCCACATCCAAAACAGACCAACCCTCTTGCAAATACTCTTGGAGAAGACCAAGACAGAGACGAGTGGTAGCATGTAGCCCTGTGCCAAAGGCTACTCCCTGTCTTATAACCACAGGCTTTATCCAAGAAGGCAAAACCATAAACTTTCCCAGCCTGCGAGCTCTGAAAACCTTTTCTGGCGGGAGGACTTCTACCTCAAAAACCTCTAAGGGTTCAAGCCCTTCATAGGGTTCATAGAGTGCAAACTCCACAAAGGACTCACCTTCTGAAAGTATTTCCACACCCTTTCCATACTCTAAGAGAAACTGATAAAAGCTCTCTGGTTCAAGCCTGTAGACATACTTCTTGTGTTTTTGCGTCATGCCTTTAATTATAAGTGTTTGTGCCTTATATTATTCTCATGTGTGGAATTTTTGGAGTTTTTAACGCACAGCATGCGGAAAGATACGCCTTTTATGGCATATACGCACTTCAACACAGAGGACAAGAAAGTGTTGGTATAGCGGTTTCTGACTACGATAGCGTAAAGGTAGTGAAAAAGCCAGGTCTTGTGCTTGAAGCCATTAGAAAAGAAGACCTCCAAAACATGTTTGGATACCTCGCTATAGCTCATGTAAGGTATTCCACTGCGGGAGACTCTGGAGGTGTAAACTCCCAGCCTATTGTAAGAGAAACTTCCTTAGGAGTATGTGCGGTAGTTCACAATGGGAATTTGGTCAACTACCTTCCTCTAAGGGCGGAGCTTGAAGCTAAGGGTGTAAGGCTCTTTCATACCTCAGACACGGAGCTTTTCCTTGCCTTGCTTGAGGAGGGAGAGTTTGTGCCAGAAAACATAGACCTACATCCCTCTGATAGAGACCTTCTTCCAAAGGTCTTTTATGTGCTTTCAAGGGTGAAGGGTGCTTATAGCCTTATCTATCTTTTCAAGGACAGGCTTGTGGCAATAAGAGACCCTATGGGCTTTAGACCCCTTTTGATGGGAAGGCTAAAAGATACCATTCTCTTTGCCTCTGAAAGCTGTGCCTTTGATATATTGGGTGGAGAGCTATGGAGGGAGGTAAAGCCGGGAGAGGTGGTGGTAGTAGACCAGCAGGGTATAAGGAGCTACTTTCCCCTTAGGTCTGAAAGGAGGGCTATGTGCATTTTTGAGCTTGTATACTTTTCAAAGCCAGAGAGCTTTGTTTTTGATAACTGGGTATACAAGGCACGCAAAAGGATGGGAGAGCTACTTGCCTATGAGGACCAGGTGCAGGCGGACGTGGTTGTCCCAGTCCCCGACTCTGGGATAGTGCCTGCCATAGGATACTCTCAGGTAAAGGGTCTTCCCTTTGAGCTCGGTATTATTAGAAATCACTATGTGGGTAGGAGCTTTATAGAACCTACGCAGGAGCTAAGGGACATAAAGGTGCTTATGAAGTTAAACCCCAACAAGGCAGTGCTTGAAGGTAAAAGGGTAGTGGTTATTGACGACTCTCTTGTGAGAGGGACTACTTCAAAGAAGATAGTTAGTATGCTAAGGCGTGCGGGAGCAAGAGAGGTGCATATGCGTATAGCGTCTCCACCAGTTATAGGACCCTGCTACTACGGAATAGATACACCCACAAGGGATGAGCTTATTGCTAACAGAATGAGCGTGGAGGACATAAGAAGGTTCATAGGTGCGGACTCTCTTAAATACCTTTCTCTTGAGAGCTTAAGGTCTGTGGTGGAAAGCCCTCAGGATTTCTGCGATGCCTGTTTTAGCAACCATTACCCCCTTGAGGTGGAAGGGACCGCACTAAGAATGCGTTGAACCGTCTCAAGAACCTCCCTTAGCTGATAAAGAGGTATCATATTAGGACCATCAGACAGAGCCCTGTCTGGGTCTGGGTGGGTTTCCATAAAAAGACCGTCCACACCCACTGCAACAGCGGCACGAATTAGAGGAATTACAAACTCTCTCTGTCCTGCAGACCTGTCTCCTGCACCACCGGGAAGCTGAACGCTATGGGTTGCGTCAAATATAACCTTTGTAAACTCCCTCATTATCACCAAACTTCTAAAGTCCACCACAAGGTTGTTGTATCCAAAACTCACACCCCTCTCTGTTATGTAGTAGTCCACAGCCCCTGCAAACTTGAGCTTCTCCACAATATTTTTTGCATCCCAGGGTGCAAGGAACTGACCCTTTTTCACATTTACAGGCTTTCCACTTCTGCCCGCTTCTAAGATAAGGTCTGTCTGCCTACACAAAAAGGCGGGAATCTGCACTATATCCACCACCTCTGCGGTAGGCTTTACCTGCCAAGTTTCATGCACATCAGTGGTTATCTTTAGACCAAACTCTTCCTTTACCCTCTGTAAGACTCTTAGCCCAGCCTCAAGCCCAGGACCTCTAAAAGACCTGTGGGAGCTTCTGTTAGCCTTGTCAAAGGAAGACTTAAAAACAAACTCAAAGTCTCTAAACTCCTCTGAGAGCCTTTTTATATGCTCTGCGGTTTGCATAATAACCCTTTCGCTTTCTATAACACATGGACCCGCTATAATAAGCATGTTTTAAAATATAACACCCAATGGTTCTTTTGGTGAAGATAGGCTCAAACCTCATACAAACGCAAGAGGGAGATATAGACCTTAGCTTCCTTTCAAGGCTTGCAAGGGATATAAAAAAGCTAAGGGATATGGGTCACAAGACCCTTATAGTATCTTCGGGTGCAGTGCTCTGTGGAGTAAAAAAGCTAAACCTTTCTCATAGACCCACAGACCTCTACACAAAGCAGGCGGTCGCAGGAGTAGGACAGGCTTACCTTATGCATCTATATGACATGGTCTTTTCCAACTATGGGCTTACGGTAGGTCAGGCTCTTCTTACCGCAGACATATTTAAGGATAAGGAAAAGTTTGAAAACGCAAAGAATGCTCTAAGCAGTATGCTATCCCTTGGCATAGTGCCTGTTATAAATGAAAACGATACGGTAGCCATATCGGAGCTACTTTTTGGAGACAACGACTTCCTTGCAATTCACACCGCGTATATGATGAAAGCGGACCTCATAGTCATCTTTTCTACCGCAGGAGGTTTGCTGGACCATGAAGGAAGGGTAGTCCCCGTAGTGGAAGATGTGGACAAAGTTCTTCACCTCGTTAGGGGCGTAAACTCCCAGTTTGGCACTGGAGGTATGTTAAGCAAGATAACCGCATCAAGGATAGCGGTAAGGCTTGGTATACCAGTGGTCATAACAGGTAAGGAAGATAGCCTACCTGATATACTTGAAGGTAGGACTACAGGCACATACTTTAAACCCTCTGAAAAACCTCTCAAAGAGGGAAAAAAAGCCCTTGCCATGCTTGAAGAGCCAAAGGGTGCCATATACATAGATGAGGGTGCATACACGGCGATAAAACAGGGTAAGAGCCTTCTCCCTGCAGGTATAAAGAAGGTGGAAGGTAGCTTTCAAAGAGGAGACGTGGTAGTGCTATACGATGAAAGAGGCTTTCTTGTGGGGAAGGGAAAGGTAAACTTTAGCTCGGAAGAGGTTCGCAAGATTATAGGCAAAAAAGGAAAAGAGGTAAAGGATTTACTGAAAACTTCCATTGAAGAAGTGGTGCATACAGATAGGCTCGTTATATTCTAAACTTACAAATATCCAGCCTCAACACCTATACATGCGTTCCAAACCACACCTATCTTGTCCTTATACTTTTCTATGACCTCTAAATTTTCACAACCGGGTTGTAGCCACACATACTTGGCACCTACTTTAAGTGCTTCCTCAAAGATGGGTTCTATATGTGCTGGGTTTCTAAAGACATTTACAATGTCTATGGGCTCTGGCACTTCGGAAAGGGAGGATAGCACCTTAATGCCCAGTATCTCCTGCCCTGCATACTTGGGGTTTACAAGATAGACTCTGTGCAAACCTTTTGATATGAGCCTTTCGGTCACGTAGTATGAAGGTCTTTCTGGGTCTGGGGATATACCAACTACCGCCACAACCTTTGACTCTTTTAATACTTGCAGAGCGTCGTCTTGATGTGGATGATGAAGTTCCTTCATGGGAAGTATTATACTACATATATGGTAAAAATCGGTATAACAATAGGCGACCCTGCGGGAGTGGGACCTGAGCTCATAGTGAGACTTTCCAGATACTTTGACCCTCAAAAGGCATACATAATATACGGAGAGAAGAAGATAATACAAGCGGTCAAAAGGGAGCTAAGTGTGGACTTTGAATTTTCAGAGATATACACGGTAGAGGAGATTAAATCTCCTGGTGTATATATAGCGGACTTAAACATAAGCGAAACAGATAGACCATTGCCATCTCTAACCTCGGGTAAAGTGGCGGTTGCATACTTGGGAAGGGCGGTGGTGGATGCTGTTTATGGAAAACTGCAAGGGCTTTTGACCATGCCTATAAACAAATTCTGGGCAAAGCTGGCAGGGTTTTCCTATGAGGGTCAAACGGAGTTTTTAGCTCAGGCTTGCAATGTGAGAGAGTATGCTATGCTTATGTATTCAGAGAAGTTAAAGGTAGTGCCCTTTACCACACATATACCTCTAAGAGAAGTGCCAGAGAGAATAAGGAAGGACGACATCGTTAAGAAGGTAAAGCTAATAGACAGAGAGTTCAAAAGACTTTTTGGAATTGAGCCAGTAGTTGGCATTCTTGGTCTTAACCCCCATGCGGGTGATATGGGGGCTATAGGGGAAGAGGATATGAAAGAGATTGCACCTGCGGTAGAGGCTCTAAAGGAAGAAGGCTACAAGGTTGAAGGTCCTCTATCTCCGGATAGTGCCTTTTTGAACATAAACTACGATGTTTATCTGTGTATGTATCACGACCAAGGGCTTATACCTTTTAAAATGCTCGCCTTCAGGGAAGGTGTGAATTTAACGCTTGGAATACCCTTTGTGAGAACCTCTCCAGACCATGGAGTAGCCTATGACATAGCTTGGAAGGGTATAGCGGATGAAGGTCCATCTCTTAATGCCCTCAGGTTATGTGAAAGGTTGGCAGAAAAGGTATGGGAATAAAAAAGAGGGTGAGCCTCAGCTTGGCTTTTTCCTTTGCCCTTGTCTTTGCAGTTTCCTTCCTTACCTTCTACCTAATATCCTTGCAGTTGCTTGAAGGGAAAATGAGGGAGGCTTATAGGCTTGTATACGATAACTACAAAGGAGGTTTACGACACTTAGAATATAGGCACTTCAAAGGCTGGATTTGGCAAAGCCCTAAGCATACCAAGCCTTATTGCTTTGAGAACCTTGTCGTCAAATTTTCTGTTTTTGAACCTTATAAAGTGATGGAAAAGCACACCGCTTGCCTCAAGACCAAGCCCTCTGTCAAGAAGAAGTTTTTCAGACCAGCTTTTTATAGTTGGAGACTTCAAAAATCTATTCCTTGGGTTTAGTGTTCTGTTTTTCCCCAACCCCACAAACTGATAACCGCATACGCTTCCCTCTTTGAGGAAAACCTTTACCAGCTTGCCTTCCCACTCAAAACTATAAGAGCTTTCTGAGTCTTCAAAAGTCCCACCACTTCCTGCAGTGGCACTTCTTGTCTTTACCGCATTGTAGTCCACGAGCCCTGGGTTTTTAACTTTTAGCCCTGCCATATTAAAGCCCGCTATAGCTCCAGCCTGCTGTGCGGGTGGAAAGAGAGCTATCCATCGGTGGTTTCCCCAGGCATCTATGCCAGAACATATATCACCCGCTGCATATACATCTGGGTCTGAGGTTTGCTGGTATTCGTTTACCAGTATACCACCCACAACTCTACCGGTAGCTTCGTCTATGTGGAGCTTTATGTCCGTATCTGCCACAAGGTTAGTCCTGGGTCTTACACCCGTTGAGAGAATAACCATGTCCGCCCTTATGAACTTGCTTTTGTCTGTGCCGTTGGGTCTTATCTCCACTGCCTCTACCCAGCCATCCTCTCCGTGTATGGCAACCACCTGGTGGTTTAGGTAAAAGTGTATTCCCTCCTCCTCAAGGGGTTTCATGTACTTGTCGGACATAAACTTGTCCAACATCCTTGGAAGGACTCTATCAAAGAACTCCACCACGTGCACTTCAAGACCCATATGCCTTAGGGTTTCCGCATCCTCCACGCCGATGGGTCCTGCGCCCACTATAACCACGTTCTTTACTCTTCCAGAGAGCACCCAGTCCCTTATCCTCTTTGCATCGTAGAGGTTTTTGGCTGTGGTCACTCCACCAAGCTCCACACCCGGTATAGGTGGCACAAAGGCGTAAGCTCCAGCAGCCAAAAGGCACTTGTCATAGGGTATCTCCTCTCCACCTCTGACTATGACCACCTTTCTCTTATTGTCTATCCCCACCACCTCCTTTTTAGGTCTGAAGTCTACCTTATACCTTTCGTAAAAGTCAAAGCCTCCCTTATAAAAAAGGGCTTCTTCTGATATGTCTCCCCTTATCACATTCTCCATACAGTTGGGTGCGTATGTGGGAAACTCCTCATCAGAAAGCACTATTATGTCAGAGTCCTGGTCCACCTTCCTAAAGGCTTCTATGGCACTGGCAGAAGCTGGTCCGTTTCCTACTATAACCACTCTCATCTTTCGCTAAGTTTAAGAATATACTCCAAGCATGTCCTCACGCCAAAGCCTGTGCCACCCTTTGAATAGTAGGAGAACTCCTCTCTTAGGTGTGCGGGTCCTGCAATGTCAAGATGCACCCATTTTATCCCTTCGCCCACAAACTCCTCAAGAAACATGGCAGCGGTTATGGCACCTCCATAGCGACCTCCAGAGTTAAGCACATCGCCTTCACCCTTCTTTATCTTCTCTCTTAGCCTTTTGTCATCCATTGGCAGTTTCCACATGCGTTCTCCCGTGAGTTTTGAAAGGCTAAGGATCTCATCCCCAAACTCATCGTCATTGGTAAAAAGCCCTGCAGTGTATTCTCCAAGGGCTACCATACAGGCACCCGTTAAAGTTGCCATGTCTATTATTCTTGACACTCCGAGCTTTGAGGCGTAAGAAAGGGCATCCGCCAAAGTTACTCTTCCCTCTGCATCCGTGTTGTCTATCTCTATGGTTTTCCCGTTCATAGCCCTTATTATGTCATCGGGTCTGTAGGCAGTCCCGCTTGGCATATTCTCCGCAGCACCAAAGATGCCATGGACCTCCACCTGAGGCTTTAGCTGTGCAAGAGCTTTCATTATTCCTATAACCGCACAGGCACCAGACTTATCCGCCTTCATAGTTCTCATATAGTCTCCAGTTTTTATGTTAAGACCTCCACTGTCAAAGGTAAGCCCCTTACCCACTATGGCAATTTTTTCTTTAGGCTCACCCTGAGGTCTGTATACCATATGGACAAACCTTGGTGGAGTTGCAGAGCCCTTTCCCACACTCCACAGAGCTTGCATACCCATCTCTTGTATATCCTTCTCATCATACACCCTACACTCAAGCCCATGCTCTTGTGCGACCCTCTGTGCAACCTCCGCAAGGGTTATAGGGTTTATAACGTTCCCGGGTTCATTTACAAGGTCTCTTGTAAAGTTCTGTGCCTGAGCAAAGACCATACCAACTTCCACCCCCTTTGGGTCCGCACCACATATATAAACTTCCTCAAGTCTTTGGTTCTTCTCCTCTTCCTTCTTTGTCTTATACTTGTCAAAGCGATAACTTCCAAGAATTGCACCCTCAGTAATTGCTTTGCTAAGCCTGTAGTCAAGGCTTCCAGCGTATATATATAGGGTTTTGACCCTGTCCTTGTTTGCCCTCTTAGAGGCTAAGGCAGAGGCAATCCTGTAGCTATCCTCACCCACCTTCTCCTTCTTTCCAAGCCCTACCACATAAAAGACCCTTACATCATCACCCACGAGCAGGCTAACCTTTGCCAGAGTTTCTTCTTTGCCCTTAAAGTTTTCCGCAGAAAGCATTTTTTCCACCTGCCCCTTAAGAGACCCAAGAAAATCAAGGTTCTCTCTGTGGTTTTCAAAGAGAAAAATAGCTATAGGTTCTTTTACTTCTTCTGCCTTAAAATCCTTTGCGTATACTCTCATCTTTCACCTCCAGAGATATAACTATTCTAATTCAATCTTGGCTTTGAGCCTTTCGTAGATTTTGATTAAGGAATGTCTCTTGCTGTATATTCTATTTATAGTTTCTACCAGTTCCTCTTCAAGTAGACTATAATCATGATTGACCGCATTTCTAAGCTCCCTTAACTCAAACCACTCCTTTGAGGAGTCAACGATGCCTAATTTCTCTGCAAGGTTTATCATGTCTATAGGATACATAACATCCACATTGTAGCCTACTTTTCTCAGAAAAATTCTAAGCAGTTTCCCGAGGAGTTCTTGGAGCTTTGCAGTTCTGTATATAAAGGCGTCTATGAGAACTTTGCTCTCAACTTCCGTATCGTAGTAGCTTTTCAAAGGAAACAAGTGAGAAATTTTCTCTTCAAGTTTTTCCAAAAATTCCACATTTCTCCTACAGGCTTCAAGATAGTATAGAAGTTCTTCCTTCATAGCTTTATGCCTTCCGAAAGGGCTTTTCTATGAATTGGTAGCTCTCCCTTTTCTGGGTTATAGTAAACCACGTCAATCTTCTGCTGTCCTATCCTCTGCCAAAGTTTGTATATAAACTCAAACTTTTTCTCAACAAACTCCTTAGGCGTCATAGAGGTTTTGACCAAAAGGTCTATATCTCCACCGTGCCTGTTTGGGTCAAGCCTTGAGCCAAAAAGAATTATCTCCACATCCTTGCCAAAAACTTCGGATGCGGTTTCCCTTATGGCTCTTATCTCTTCCTCTGAGAGCCTTAACTTCATTCCTCCTCTTGAGGTATGCTTTCCCTCTTCATAGCCACTTTACCCGTCCTTGCCATCTCCTTTATGCCAAAAGGCTTCACAAGCTCTATAAAGGCATTGACCTTGTCCTCTGTTCCTGTTATCTCAACCGTGTAAGTTTCTGGAGAAACATCCACTATCCTGCACCTGAATATCTCCACAAGCCTAAGCACCTCGTCCCTTGCCCTTGGCGTGGCGGTATGGACCTTTATAAGAGCGAGCTCCCTCTCCACATGAGGCGTGTCTGTTAGGTCTTTTACCTTTATGGTATCTATGAGTTTTCTAAGCTGTTTTACCACTTGGTCTATTACCACGTCATCACCTATTACCTCAAGGGTCATACGAGAAATACCTTTTTCATGGGTTTCGCCCACCGACAAACCTTCTATGTTGTATCCCTTACCTGCTATGAGGGTTGCAATGCGAGCAAGAACACCAAGCTCATTACGCACAGTAAGGGTTATAATGTGCTTACGCACTTCTCCCTTTCTTACCTCCCTAAATAGAGGAGTTTTTACCGCATTAAGCCCCGCACTTCCAATTGTATCCGCCATCTTCTACCTCCTTTAGCCCACTAAATACATGGTCTCTGCCTCTATTGCCTTTTTGCCATCGTCTAATATCATATCTCTGTAAGACTTTCCTGCAGGAACCATAGGAAGCACATTCTCTTCCCTGTCCACATGGAAGTCCATCACAACTGGTCTATCCTGTATTTTGAGAGCCTCTTCTATTATTTCTCTCACCTCTGAGGGTTTTTCCGCCCTAAAGCCTACCGCACCACAGGCTTCCGCCAGTTTTACAAAATCAGGTTGAACGGAAAGGTCCACTTCTGAGTATCTTCTCTCATAGAATAGCTCTTGCCACTGCCTTACCATACCAAGATATCCATTGTTTATTATGGCAATCTTCACTGGGACTTTGTATTGCACCGCAGTTATAAGCTCCTGCATGGTCATCATAAAAGAGCCATCACCATCTATTACAAACACTTCCTTGTCGGGTCTTCCAAGCTTTGCACCTATGCCGGCAGGCAGACCAAAACCCATAGTTCCAAGTCCACCGGAGTTTATAAACTGTCTTGGGAAAGAATACTTATAAAACATTGCGGACCACATTTGATGCTGTCCCACACCTGTGGAAATTATGGCGTCGCCCTTTGTCGCCTCGTATATTTGCTCTATTACATACTGGGGTTTTATAACCGTGTTGGATTTTCTATAGGTGAGAGGATGCTTTTTCTTCCAACCCTCTATACGCTCAAGCCATTTTTGCCTTTCTTCTGGAAAATAGAGCTTTGCACCTTCTCTCTTTATTTCCTCAAGGAGCTTCCTTAGGACTATTTTCACATCGCCCACTATTGGCACATCCACCACTATGTTCTTTGAGATAGAGGCTGGGTCTATGTCTATGTGGATTATCTTTGCCTGAGGAGCAAATTCTTCTACCTTTCCTGTAACTCTGTCATCAAAGCGCGCGCCTACCGCTATAAGTAGGTCGCAATTGTATACCGCCATATTGGCATAATATGTGCCGTGCATTCCAAGCATGTGGAGAGCCAAAGGATGAAGCTCTGGAAAGGCTCCTTTACCCATATTGGTAGTGGTTACTGGTATCTTCATTAGCTCCGCAAGTTCCACCAACTCTTTTTGTGCTTCCGCTTGGACCGCCCCACCACCCACATACAGGACTGGTCTTTTGGCTTCCATTATTAGCTTTGCTGCCTTCTTTATCTGCTGAAGATTACCCTCAAGGTGGGGTCTGTAGCCGGGAAGTGATTCCTTTACTTCCTCAAGAGAAGGAATTAAGACATCGCTGAGCTTTTGTGTTATGTCTTTGGGAATGTCCACGAGCACAGGTCCTGGTCTTCCAGTCCTTGCTATGTAGAAAGCCTGGCGAAGTATGAGAGGCAGGTCTTCTATTCTTTTTACCAAAAAGTTATGTTTTGTTATAGGTCTTGTTATGCCTACAATATCCACTTCCTGAAAGGCGTCGTTGCCTATAAGATGGGTGGGGACTTGCCCTGTTATAAATACCACGGGCACAGAGTCCATATAGGCATCCGCTATGGCGGTTACCAGATTCGTAGCTCCTGGTCCAGAAGTGGACATGGCAACACCCACCTTGCCCGTTGCCTTTGCATAACCCTCTGCCATATGCCCTGCACCTTGCTCGTGTCTTGCAAGGATGTGCCTTATGCTTCCATCTCTATATAGGGCATCGTAGACCTCCATTATGGCACCACCGGGATGACCAAAGATAATCTCCACACCTTCTTCCTTGAGGGTTTCTATAACAATGTCCGCACCCTTTCTTGGCATTTCAAACCTCCGTTTTTAAAGTATGTAAAGATATAAAATATACGCAAGTGTTTAAATTTTGTTAAGTGTATCTTCTCGTGATATAAGCCTATAAGAACTTTCTTAAATAAAATCCGCTTATATCCTCTTCAATAATTTCTTATTGCAAGCACCGTCTACAAAGAGTATTATTTCATGCAAGATACACGGTGGAGGTAAAGCATGATTACAAGACGTGAGCTTTTGAAGTCTGCAGGAGTAGGAGCAGTTGCTCTGAGTGTTTCCTCACAACCTGTCCTTGCAGCGGCGGAAAGGGTGGTCAAAATAGAAGCCCTAATGCCACCACCAAAGGGCAACAGGGTGGTTGTATGTGGTGGTGGATGGGCTGGTTTAACGGTGGCAAAGTATCTAAAAAAGGAAAACCCAAACATAGAGGTAATTCTCATAGAACAAAGACCTGTCTTTTTCTCCTGTCCCATATCTAACCCTTGGCTTGCAGACCTTGTAAGTTTAGACTTTCTACAACACGATTATCTCCAACCTGCATCTAAATATGGCTACACCTTTATGAACGATAGGGTTATTGCCATAGAAAGGGACAAGAGAAGAGTATACACCACAAAAGGGTATATACAATACGACTATCTTGTTTTGGCACCAGGCATAAGGTATAACTATTCCGCATGGTTTGGAGATAACAGAGAACTCGCAAGGCTTACCAAGGTCAACTTCCCTCCTGCATATATACCCGGCTCTGAACATTTGGCTCTTAAGAGAAAGATACACGAATTTGAAGAAGGAGACTTTATCATAGTGGTCCCACCAGGGACCTACAGGTGTCCACCAGCTCCATATGAAAGAGCTTGTATGATAGCAGAGGTATTCAAGAGAAACAAGGTTGACGGTAGGGTTATAGTCCTTGACCCTAAGGAAGACATAGCACCCAAGGGACCAGGTTTTAGAGCAGCCTTTGAAGAGGTATATCTTGGCATTATTGAGTATGTGCCCAGGGCTTCCATAAAGGAGATTGACCCAGTAAATAAGGTCATAAAGACCACCGCAGGAGACTTTAAGTTTACAGATGCTAACATATCTCCACCTCACCAGGCTGGTGAGCTCGTATGGATGGCGGACCTTATAGCAAAGGACAAAGAAGGAAAACCTACAGGTTGGGCAGACCAAGACCCACTTACTTTCCAAGCAAAGGCAGACCCAAGAGTGTTCCTTGTGGGAGACGTTATCTCTCCAGCTCTCGGAACCGCATATCCCAAGAGTGGCCACCAGGCAAACGCACAAGGAAAGATAGTGGCAAAGATTATAGCTTCAAGAATAGCAGGCAAAGAAGCACCCCTTGCACTACCAGACAACACATGCTACTCTATGGTTAACGGCTCTCCACAAGAAGCTATAGTTATAAATGTGACCTACGAATACAATAAACAGGAAAACAGGATAGTCCCAAGAGCCAGAAGCATAAACGAAAGGTCAGAAGCTCTCGCAAAGGCAACATACGAATGGGCAAGAGCCATATACAGGGACATGTTCTCATAATGTTTTTAGTGCATCCTACTGCAAAAGTTATTACATCTAAGGAGGTGTGAAAGATGGACAGAAGGGATTTTATAAAAACCTGTGGAACTGTAGCTATAGCTTCTATGATAGACGTTAGCTTTTTCTCTCAGGCACTCGCCCAGCAAAAGGATGGTATGTTTCAAGCATACAAAAAGGCACTCTTGGTAAAACAAGATGGCTCTCCTCTAAGGGAAGAAGATATAAAGCCTCATGTAAACTACATATTTTTCTACCCCTACGCTTCTACCCCCTGCTATCTACTCAATCTTGGAGAAGAAGTCCCACCCTTAGAGATAAAGCTCAAAGACGGCAAAAGCTACCAGTGGACCGGTGGCGTTGGTTCAAAGAAAAGCATAGTTGCCTACTCCGCCATATGTGCCCACCAGTGGAGTTATCCAACTCCTCAGTATTCTTTTATAAACTACTATCCACCGGACACACCCTCAGAAACCACAAAAAAGGCTGGAATAATCCAGTGCTGTGCTCATCTTGCTCTGTATGACCCTAAGGCAGGGGGTAGCGTAATAGACGGTCCTGCGGACTTCCCTCTTGCCTCCATAGTGCTTCAGGAAGAAGATGGAAACTTTTATGCGGTTGGCGTTTTGGGCAAAGACCAGTTTAAACAGTTTTTTGACACCTACAGAACAGAATTGAGACAACAGTATGGCTCCACTGCAAAAGCCAGAGAGTTAGTGGATAAATGTATTGTTATGGAGGTGGATAAATATGTCCAAGCAGTGGTCAGGTGTTAACAGAAGATAGGAGGAGCTGTAGCTTTTGGCTTGAGCGCACCACTGGTGGTTTATGCAAGACCACAAAAGAGACAAAAATCTCAGGTAGTCATAGTGGGGAGGGGGCTATGGAGATGTTACAATCGCCTTCAGATAAAATACGGTGTCAAAAGAGGTTTACCTCAACCGATGGAAGGATAATAAAAGAAAAGAAAACACTGCCAAAAGGTATGAGGAGTGAGCAAGAGGTCTATGGAAAGGTCTCTTTAGTTAAAACTCCTTCAGCATTCCCTTTACCTTGTCTTCCCAGCTTGGGTGGACAAGGGTTGCCTTTCTTAGTCTTCTTTTTCTGTCTTTTGCCTTGTGGGTGTTGTAGTGTGCACCACCTGCTCTTTGCCTCTTTATTTTTCCCGTTGCGGTTATCTTAAACCTCTTTTTTGCGGACCTGTTAGTTTTCATCTTAACCTTTGCCATATTAAAACCTCCGGCTAAAGATTATACCACAATTAGCACCCAAGGAGCTTTTTGAGGTCTTCTTTTAACTCTCTGTAAACTCCAAGCCTTATTCTATAAATCTTACCCTCTCTATCAAGAAGGTATGAGGTGGGGAAACCCATTAGCTTTAGTTCCTTTTGGAGGTCTTCTGAAGGTCGGACTATGGGAAAGGAGTAGTTGTTTTCCTTTAAAAACTTTTGCAGGTTGCTCTCTGAGCTATCCATGTTTACTGCGAGTATTTCAAAGCCCTTGTCTTTACACCTCTTGTATTCCCTTTCAAAGATAGGCATCTCCTCTTTGCAAGGTGGACACCAAGTTGCCCAGAAGTTTACAAGGACTACCTTCCCGTGAAGTTCAGATAGTCTAAACTCTCTTCCATCAAGGGTTTTAAAGGTAAAATCTGGTAAGCTTTGTTCCACCGGCGGTCTGTAGGAGTTTTGTAGGACTTCTTCTTGCTTTTGTCTGAGTCCAAAAATCAACAGCATAGATATGAGGAAGCCTGCGAGTATATAAGGAAGAGACTTAATCATGATAAATTAATTTAGCAAATTATTAGCATTTTTCAAGTTGTGTATTCCGCATTTATTCTCACATAATCGTAGGTAAGGTCTGAGCTGTAGTAGGTCCAGCTCTCTTTGCCTTCCATAAGGTCAAGGGTTATCTCCACTTCTTGAGATTCCTCAAGATATCTTTTTGCAGATTCTATAGCCTTTGGGTGGACTCTTCCGTCATACAGCAGGTGGTTGCCCATGTAAACTTTTAGCTTAAACTGGTCTATGGGAAAGGGGGTTGAGCCTGCGGCAGCCACTATCCTTCCCCAGTTTGGGTCTTTGCCAAATATGGCAGTTTTCACAAGGTTTGAGACTGCTACCGCCTGAGCAATAAGCCTTGCCTTGAGCTGTATGGAGGCGTTTTTTACATGAACCTTTATAACCCTGGTAGCACCCTCACCATCTTGGACTATCTTTTTGGCAAGATTTAGTGAAACCTCTTCTACTACTTCGCTAACCGCTTGCAAATCTTCCTTTATGAGACCAAGGCTTATAAGTCCAAAGCTATCGTTGGTGCTCATACAACCATCCACGCTAATAGAGTTAAAGGTTCGTTCGTTTATGTCTCTATGAAGCCTTTCTATTATATCTTCCCTGAGGTCTGCGTTGGTAAACACAAAGGCAAGCATAGTCCCCATGTTGGGATGTATCATGCCTGCCCCCTTCGCAAAACCGAAGGCTTCAAGTTTACCCTTTTTTACAAAGTCATACTTGGGAAAGCTATCGGTGGTTGAGATTACTTCGCTCGCCCTTTTTAGGTCAAGGGGTTCAAGAAGTCCGCAGGCAGAGTCTATGGCATTCAAAACATCAACTATAGGCATAGGCTTTCCTATGACGCCTGTGGAAAAAACCAAGACCTCATCCTCTTCAAGGTCCAACCTTTCCGCTACTCTTTTTGCCATAAGCTCCGCATGAATTAGCCCCTCCTTGCCCACTCCACAGTTGGCGTTTCCACTGTTTATCACCATCGCCCTTACTTTTCCCTTAAAAACCCTTTGAGAGTAGAGAACACTTGCAGATTTAAAGTGATTTTTTGTAAAAAGGAAGGAGGCAGTGCAAGTTTGAGGAAGCAATACTACAAGGAGGTCAGGTTTTCCCCCCGACTTTAACCCCGCCCGTCCAACACCCATAAGAATATCCATAGGAAAATTCTATCACATCCCACCGAGTCTTCTTAGCCTTTCTCTGGCATCCGATGCCCATTCCGCTTTTCCTTGAGATAGCTCAAGGGCGGTTCTGTAGTGTTCTATGGCTCTTGACCTTTGCCCTAAAACTTCGTAGTTCCTACCCAAATAGTAATGCGTGCTTGCATGGTCTGGTATAAGACTGTTAGCCTTTTTGAGATGTTCCAGAGACTCCCTATAATCTCTACGCAAAAACTTCACATAACCATACACATAGTTGGTAAGAAAAACATCTGGCATTGTATCCAGAGCTCTTTTTGAGTGTCTTTCCGCCTCATCAAGTCTTTGACCTCTGGCGAGCACATAAGCCATATACGCTCTTGCCATGTAGTTTTCTGGATATAACTCCACCGCCCTTTGAAAATGCTCAAGAGCAAGCCTTAGGTTATTGTTAGCAAAGGCTCTCTTACCCTTTTCAAACTCTTCAAAGGAAGGTTGAGTCCTTTTGAGCCTTTTCTTTATCCTATGAAAGTCTTCCGTGTCTTGCACAAGAGCACCCTGAGGTCTCAGTCTCTGTATATATGCTCTGGCTTCTGCTATTCTTGTTTCTGGAAGAGGGTGTGTGGAAAGCCACTCTGGAGGTCTACCACCCCTTTCCATAGATTTGAACATTTCAAAGACGCCTATGATACTATTTGGGTCATAACCCGCTCTGTAGGTGTATAGGATGCCAAGCTGGTCCGCTTCCCTCTCTTGGTCTCTGCTAAACTTTAGGCTCAAAAGACCAGCACCTATCTGTCCAAATTGGAGCAAAGCTTGTCCATAGGGTTTGTCAGCCACGAATAGAGCACCTATATTGAGGAGCAAGCTTAAGCCAAACTGCTTTTCAAGAAACCTCGCATGATGCCTTGCGTTTATATGACCCAATTCATGTCCCAAGACGCTCGCAAGCTCAGCTTCAGAGTTTAACCTAAGCAAAAGCCCCCTCGTTATCATAACAGGACCACCGGGAAGTGCAAAGGCATTTATCTGGGAGGAATTAACCACATAAAACTCGTAAGGCACTTTTCTCTCTGTGTGTTTGACTAATCTCATCCCCACACTTCTTACATACTCCTGCACTTCCCTATCTGGATATAGACCGTCAAACTCCTCAATAGCGTAAGGAACGTAAGCCTTACCTATCTCTATTTCCTTGCTTTCAGGTAAAAGGTTCAAAATAGGTCTTCTTGCAGACACGTCCGCACAACCAAGAAACAAAAAGACAAGAAGGACGACAAAAACCTTCATGTCTTTAATAATATAACCTTTCTGAGCCTCCACAACACCTCGTTAATAAGAAGCATACCCCTTCTGTTTAATCTTAGCCTCTGCCCTTCTTCTACAAAGAACTCTTCAAGACCTTGAGGTAGCTCGGACAAAATCTCTTTTTCCACACCTCTTGTGGTTCTAAGTGCGGTAAAAAGGTAGTCATAAAGTAGGTCTATACCTTCAAGCCTTTCTTCATACTCCACTGGCTTTTGACCCCCTCTAACTCTTTCTACATACAACCTAAGATTTTTCGTATTTCCAAACCTCAGCCTTTCTACAAAACTCCATGCGGACACACCAAGACCTAAAAACTCTTCATGAGTCCAGTAGACCATGTTGTGCTTGCATTCATACCCAGGGAGGGCAAAGTTGGAGACCTCATACTGCAAAAAACCCATATCCTCAAGATTTTCACATATAAGCTCATACATATCCGCTATAATGTGGTCATCCGGAAGCTCAAGGAGTCCTCTTTGATACAGAAAGCCAAATTGAGTATCCTCATAGGGTGTTAGGAGATAAAAGGATACGTGGCTTATAGGTAAGTCTTTTAGGGCTTTTAGCTCATGCTGTAGGTCTTTTAGGCTTTGCCCCTGATAGCCGTATATGAGGTCTATGTTTATGTTTTCAAAACCAGCCTTGTGTGCAAGCTCAACTGCCCTAATAGAGTCTTCTACAGAGTGAAGCCTACCAAGAGCCTTTAAACCTTCCTCTCTTAGACTCTGCACTCCAATGCTTATTCTGTTAAAACCCAACCGCCTTAGCCTTTTATAGTCTTCATAGGAGTAGTTTTCTGGATTACATTCAAGGGTAATTTCCTCTACAGAGGATATGTCCAAGAAACTGCTAAGTCGCTCAAGGAATACCTCATAAACCCCTGGCTCTATAAGGGAAGGCGTTCCACCTCCAAAGTAGAGGGTTTGAGCTTTTATGCTCAAATCTTTGTATAGCTCAAGCTCCTTTAAAAGAAAGTGCATATACTCTTTTGGTTCTACCACAGGCTCTACTACAGAAACAAAGTCGCAGTAAGGACACTTATGAGAGCAAAAGGGAATGTGAAAGTATAGAGCCTTAACCATGCTCAAACCTTATGGGTCTGTTTTTATTCTCTCTAATAATGGAAAAGGCTACACCCATAAACAGAGAAAAGGTGAGTATACTACTACCACCATAGCTTACAAAGGGTAGAGGCACACCTACAACAGGAGCTAATCCCATAGTCATGAGAAGGTTTACCCCAGTTTGAAAGAGCCAAAGTCCAGCAAAAGCCCCAAGATACAACTTTTCTGTAGGATGAGGGTTGTCTATGGCATGGTAAACCAGCCTATAAAATATAACAAGGAGGGAAGCCAAAAGTAAAAATCCGGCTATAAAACCCAACTCCTCCGCTATAACGGAGAATATAAAGTCTGTGTGCTTTTCTGGAAGAAAGAGAAGATGTGCCTGTGTGCCCTGCAAAAAGCCCTTTCCCAGAAAGCCACCAGAACCTATCGCTATAACAGACTGGATTAGCTGATAGCCACTACCATGATAATCTCGGTATGGGTCAAGAACCGCGAGTATGCGAGCTTTCTGATAGTCTTTTAGAAAGTGCCAGAAAATTGGAGACATAAAAATCAACAAGATGCCAGCGATTATAAAGTATCTAAGACTAAGCCCTTTTAGAAATAGGAGGAGAATTACTATCACACCATATATTACCGCAGTGCCAAGGTCTGGTTGTTTTAGTGTTAAAACCGCAGGCATGGAAAAAGCCATAAGAAGTATAAGACCTTCCTTACTTATGAGTTTTTTCATATAACTGAGCGTGTATAGAGCAAAAAGCAAAAGGGAAAACTTCATAAACTCTGAAGGTTGTATACTAACAGGACCGAGGTCAATCCACCTTTTTGCTCCATATACCGTTTTCCCTAAAATTGGCACGAGAATGAGAAGAAAAAGATTGAGGAAATATATCGCAGGTGCAGTATCGTAAATGGTTCTAAAGTTTATTCTTGAGAAGATAAAAATCACTAACAAACCAGCTACAAGATAAAGGCTTTGCTTTATAAAAAGTGGAGAAGGACCTCCTCTGTATGTGGCACTGTATATGCCTAAAAGTCCTATTAGGCAAAGGAGGAAAAGGGCTACCAAGAGGTATGGGTCGTAGCTCCTTAGGATATCTTCAAGTTTCCTCTTCATAATATACAAGCCTTCCACAGCTTGGACAGACTGCCACTTCTCCCTTGATTAGCCTTGAATAAAGAGCGGATGGTAGTTTTGTCCCACAGTGGGTGCAAGCACCAAAGGAGTCAATGGGAAGTATTATTGGCAAGCCGTGTTTTTTCTTTAGGACCTCGTATTCTTGGACCACGTCTGGCTCTGTGCCTTCCTTTATTTTTTGAAATTCCTTTGTTAACTCATCTAACTTGTTTGTGAGCCTTGATTGGGAATATCTCAAGTCCGAAAGCTCTTCTTCTAAGTCCTGTAGCTCTCTCACGAGTTTTTTATCTTCCCTTTCTTTCTGGAGTTTTTTTAGTTTTTCCTCAAGCTCTTTTAGGCTTTTGGTGAGCTTTATAACACAATCTTCATTCTTTGCCCTTTCCCTAAGCAGTGCCTTGTATTCTTCCGCCCTTTTGACTAAGCTTAGTCTCTCTTCTGCCCTTTTCGCACCCTCCTTACACTCTTGGATGGCTTCTCTATGCCTTTTTATCTCCGCCTTTAGACCCTCTATGCTTTTTTCCACACCTTCTCTTTGCTTTTTCAGCTCTTCTATCTTCTCGCTCACTTCTGATATTTGAGATAGAACCTTTTTGAGAGCACTTTGCACCCTTAGTATTTCAAGCTCTACTTGTTGAAGCCTTAGCATTTTTTTAAGTATGTCCGCCTTCACAAAGAATATAATATAAGCCATGTTTGACCTTCTAATTAAGTCCGCCCTTTTAGCAGAGAAGAACCAGTATGTGGATGTGGCTGTAAGAGATGGCAAGATAGTGGAAATCTCCGAAGATATACAGTCTCCTGCAAAGTATGTTATACAGGCAAAAGGTAAAGTCCTCTATCCCTCCTTTGCTAACATGCATACGCACATATCCATGAGCCTACTGAGAGGTCTGGGTGCAGACCTTCCCCTTATGGATTGGCTTCAGAAGGTTATATGGGTGTTGGAAGGTGAATTTGTATCTCCGGAATTTGTAAGGGACGGTGCACTTATAGGAATTGCGGAAGCCATACGCTCAGGGACAACCCTGTTTATGGATATGTATTTCTTTGAGGAGAGCATAGCGGAAGTTGCCCAAAAGGCTGGAATAAGAGCAGGGCTTGGTTTTGGTATCCTTGACTTTCCCACAAGAGTGGCAAAAACTCAAGAGGAATACCTAAAGAGGGCAAGAGAATTTATAAGAGACTTCAAAGGACAAGAGCTAATATTCCCAACCCTTTGTCCTCATGCGGTCTACACCTGCTCTCCAGACACCCTGAGAAAAACCCTCCAGCTTGCCCTTGAAGAGGAAGTATACATTCACATCCATGTAGCGGAAACCCAACAAGAAGTGGACGCATCCTTAGAAAAGTTTGGCAAAAGACCTGTGGAACACCTATACAGTCTCGGTCTACTTACAGACAAGACTTTGATGGCTCATGTAGTATGGACCACAGAGGAAGAAAGGGAAATGATAAAGGAGAAGGGTGCAAAGGTCTTGCACTGTCCTGAGAGCAACCTAAAACTCGCCTCTGGTATAGCACCCATAAGCGACTATATAAGAAGAGGCATTCATGTATGTCTCGGCACTGACGGACCTGCTTCCAATGACAACCTTGATATGCTTGAAGAGTTAAGCCTTATGGCAAAACTGCAAAAGGGTGCAAACCTTGACGCAAAGGCAATGGATGCAAGAACCGCCCTTAGAATAGCAAGTGAAGAAGGCTTTAGAGCGGTAGGTATAAAAGCAGGAAGGGTTGAGGTAGGATACGACGCAGACCTTATACTCCTTGACCCTAACAAGCCTCATCTACAACCCCTTTATGACCCAATTGCCCAGCTCGTATACTCCGCAAAGTCCTCAGACATAGACACGGTCATATGCAAAGGAAAAGTCTTGATGGAAAAGGGAGAGCTAAAAACCATAGACCAAGAAGAGGTTCTCTTCGTTGCCAACAAGTGGAAGGAGAAAATACAAGGTTTTTTAAAGAGTAAAATTCTATCCTAACGGGGTGTGGCTCAGGTGGCAGAGCGCCTGCTTCGGGAGCAGGAGGTCAGGGGTTCAAGTCCCCTCACCCCGATGTGAATACT
>JBBKAW010000067.1 GCA_037722135.1 Aquificaceae bacterium | reverse complement strand
CCATTTTACTTATCATAGTCCTCTACATCTCTGCTCCAGCCCTTTTTGCCCTTGTGCTTCTTATTTACCCTATTGCCTTTTACACGGTTCTTCTCTTCCTAATTCTCTACCTCGTGGCGTATGGCATAAGTTCTTATCTCAAGCACCGCTCCCAGCAAAAGGCACTTCGTAAGGCAGTTCAAGACTATGTAGCCAAAAAGAGGGCGGAGATATCCGTGTCCTCTAAAGGTTCTAATAACTAAACTGTCATGTTGAGAAAGCGTTAGCTTCTTGCCAAAGCCATCCTCAGAGGCACTTCTTTTGGTTGCTAATTTATCTCACAAGAGCGTGGTAAAATACCATAGGCATGGGCTTTTTTGATAGGTTTAGGAAAAAGGAGCAGAAGGAAGTTCTTTGGACAAAGTGTGAAAACTGCAAGTCTATCTTGTATATACCGGAGCTAAAGGCAAACCTTAATGTGTGTCCCAAGTGTCAGCATCACTTCAATGTTCCTGCAAAGGAAAGGCTTGAGCATCTTTTGGAAAACTACGAGCTTCTCTTTGAAAACATAAGACCCACAGACCCTCTAAACTTCAAGGATACAAAAAGCTACAAGGACAGGCTAAAGCAGGCACAGGAGCAAACGGGTCTTTCTGAGGCTATGCTTGTGGCGGAGGGTTTTCTAAAGGACGAAAGGGTGGTGCTTGTGGTTATGGACTTTGGGTTTATTGGTGGTAGTATGGGTTCTGTGGTGGGTGAGAGGTTCTATAGAGCCTGCAAGCACGCAAGTCAAAAGGAAATTCCTCTCATAGCGGTTATCACCTCTGGTGGTGCAAGGATGCAGGAGGGCATACTGTCTCTTATGCAGATGGCAAAGACTTCCATCGGAGTGGGCTATCTAAAAGAAAAGGGTATTCCCTACATTACCCTTTTGACAGACCCTACCACCGGAGGCGTTTCTGCCAGCTTTGCCTTTCTTGGAGACATTATCATCGCAGAGCCAAAGGCTCTAATAGGCTTTGCAGGACCAAGGGTTATAGAGCAGACCATAAAACAGCAACTGCCAGAGGGCTTTCAGACTGCGGAGTTCTTGCTCCAAAAGGGTATGGTGGATATGGTAGTCCACAGGAAAGACCTAAAGGATACCCTGCACCAGCTCATAAAGTTCACCACCTATTGGAGAAGGCATGTGGAGGTTTGAAGAAGAGCATCCCTTTGCTCTTGCCTACAGGCTTGTGGAAGAGGGTAAACTTGACCCTTGGGATGTGGATATATCTGTGTTGGCAAGGGCTTATATGGAAGAGATAAGAAGGCATGAGCTTTTGGACCTTAGAGTGCCTGCAAGGGCGGTGCTCGCTGCGTCCTTTCTCTTGAAAAAGCAGGCGGAGGTCCTCTTTCCTGAGCCAAAGCAAAAAAGGGAAAGAAGGAGGCTTACCCTAAAGGAGATAGTGGAGCAGTTTGAAAGCCAAGAGGAGCAGGTTCAAGAGGAGCTCCTGCAAAGGATAGAGACGGTCAAAAGGGTCATAAGAGCTTCTAAGACAAGGTCTGAAAGTAAAAGAAAAAGGGAAAGACGCTTTCCCATTCATATCTCCAAGTTTGAGGATGCTCTGCAGGAGCTAAGGGAGATGGTAAAGGAAATGGGAGTTATAAACTCCTTTTATGGACTTCTCTTGGGGAAAAATATAGTGCCTTACTTGATGGCTCTTATGGTGCTATACCAAGAGGGTGTGGTGGATATAGAGCAAGAAGTGCCTTACGGGGACTTGAAAATAAGCCTTGTAGGAGAGCATATTTAATTAGGAGGTTTGTGGTGCTAAGGCTTAAGTTTAACCAAGAGGGTCTTATACCCGTTATAGCTCAAGACTACAGGACTGGTGAGATAAGGATGTTTGCTTGGGCTAACGAAGAAGCCATAGAAAAGACCCTACAGACAGGCTACGCCCACTACTACTCAAGGTCAAGAAAAAGCGTATGGAAAAAGGGGGAGACCTCTGGAGAACTTCAAAAAGTCATTGAGGTGCGAGTGGACTGCGACGAGGATGCGGTGCTATACATAATAGAGCAAGAAAAAAACAGAGCCTGCCATACGGGTGAAAGAAACTGCTTTTTTAGAGACCCTGAAGGAAGAGAGGCAAAAAGGGTCTTACCCTTTGAAGCCTTGCAAAGGCTACAGGAGATAATACGTCAAAGGCTTGAGGAAATGCCAGAAGACTCCTATACGGTAAGGCTATACAAGGAGGGAGAAGACCGTGTGCTACAAAAGTTTGGTGAAGAAGCCATAGAGACACTCATAGCACTAAAGAGAGGCATTCCAGAGGAGATAAGGGCGGAGGTCTCTGACATGTTCTACCACCTTATCCTTATGCTTACCATAAGAGGCATAGGCATAGAGGAGGTTCTCCAAGAGCTTGCAAGCAGGATGAAATAGGCTTAAGATTTTCTTATGTTAGTCATATTTCTTTTTTTGGTTTTTCTGTTAGGTTTTTCCCATGCAAAGGTCTTTGTATCCCAGTGGCAGGATGCGGTCACTCCTCTTATGGTGGACTACATAAAAAGAAGCCTTGAGAAGGCAGAAAAGGAAGGTGGAACGCTCTTTATCCTTGAGCTTAACACTCCCGGTGGTCTTGAAAGCTCCATGAGGGAGGTCATTCAAGAGTTTCAGAGGACTTCTATTCCTGTGGTGGTTTATGTCTCTCCACCGGGAGGTCGTGCAGCCTCTGCGGGGGCTATTATAACCATTTCTGCGGATGTGGCGGTAATGGCACCGGGGACAAATATAGGTGCAGCAACTCCTGTGCAGATGGGTGGAGAAAGGATGGACGAAGCCATGAGAGAGAAGGTCATGCAAGACATGCTCGCCTTTGTAAGAAGCATAGCAAAGGAAAAGGGAAGAAACCCAAAGATAATAGAGAGGATGGTAAAGGAAGCCATCTCCCTCACGCCTGAGGAAGCCTTAAGGGAAAAGGTCATAGACTTCATAGCGGTGGATAGGGCAGACCTTCTTAAAAAACTTGAGGGTAGGGTGGTCAAAAAACATGGAAAGGAAATAACTCTCAAAACAGAAGGAGTTCAAGTTGTAGAGATAGGCAAAAGCCTAAGGGAAGAGCTCCTCAGTGTTATAACAAACCCTACCGTTGCTTATATGCTCCTGCTTATAGGCTTTTATGGAATATTCTTTGAGCTTTACAACCCAGGCAGTATTATCCCAGGTGCGGTGGGGGTTATAGCTTTGCTTTTGGGTTTGTATGGGCTTGGTATTATTGGCATAAACTGGCTTGGGCTTTTACTTATCCTTGCGGGATTGCTTTTGTTGGTGCTTGAGCTCATAACTCCCACCTTTGGAGGTCTTGCTCTTGCGGGTGCTATAGCCTTAGCCCTTGGCTCTCTTATTCTCATAAGCCCAGACTCTCCTTACGGAGATATACCTCTTAGCGTCATAGGGACAATGGTAGCTCTCACTGTTGCCTTTTTCCTCTTTGCGGGAAGACTGGGGCTAAAGGCTCAAAAGAGAAGGAAAATGCTCGGCATAGAGGAGCTACTGGGTGAGCAAGGAGAAGCTCTTACCGACTTTGTGGAGGGTAAGGGTAAGGTCTTTATACATGGTGAGATATGGAACGCGGTAAGCGATGAAGCCATAAGGAAAGGAGATACGATAATAGTGGAGGAGGTCAGAGGTCTTGTATTGAAGGTTAGAAAGGCTTAAACGGAGAGGGCGGGATTCGAACCCGCGGTACGGGGTTTACCCGTACACAGCATTTCCAGTGCTGCACCTTCGGCCACTCGGTCACCTCTCCTTACAATAATATTATAATATCTCTCCACCAT
>JBBKAW010000066.1 GCA_037722135.1 Aquificaceae bacterium | reverse complement strand
TTGAGATAGTCTCACCATCAAGCAGGCAAATGGATGAGGGGTTGAAGTTTGAACTGTGTGAGAGAGAAGGTGTTAAATACTTTGTGCTTGTTTATCCTGACGAGAAAGCAGTGAAGGTCTTTGAGCTTTCTAAGGGTAGGTATGTGGAGAAGCATAGTATGAAGTTTAGTTTCGGAGGTTGCCAATTAGAAATTGACCTTACAAAAGCCTTTGAGAGGCTAAGATGATATAATAGACCTATGCCAAAAAGAGTAATACTTGCCTATTCTGGTGGGCTTGACACTTCTGTAATAGTTAGATGGTTAACTGATAGAGGCTATGAGGTTATAACCTACACGGCGGACGTAGGGCAAGGTGAAGAGCTTTCTGAAATACCTCAAAAGGCGAAGGCTTCTGGTGCAGTAGAGGCTATAGTAGAAGACCTAAAGGAGGAGTTTGCAAGGGAGTATTGTCTACCAACCCTTAGGGCTTTGGCTCTCTATGAGGGTAAATATCCTCTAACCGCAAGCCTTTCAAGACCCCTCATAGCCAAAAAGTTGGTAGAATACGCAGAAAAGTTTAATGCGGACTATGTGGCACATGGCTCTACTGGAAAGGGCAATGACCAAGTGAGGTTTGAGCTATCCGTTTGGGCTCTAAACCCAGACCTTGAGGTGCTCGCACCAGTGAGAGAGTGGGAATTTCGTTCAAGGGAAGAAGAGGTTGAATATGCTCTCAAGCATCGCATACCCGTAAAGGCTACAAAGGACAAACCCTATTCCATAGATAAGAACCTTTGGGGCATATCCATAGAATGTGGTCCATTAGAGGACCCTTGGACTGAACCACCAGAAGATGCCTTTGAGTGGACCCTTTCACCTCAAAAAGCACCAGAAGAGCCAGAGTATGTGGAGATAAGTTTTGAAAAAGGAGTGCCTATCGCCATAAACGGAGAGAGGTTTGAAAAACTAAGTGAACTTATCCTTAGACTAAATACTATAGCAGGAAGACATGGAGTTGGACGCATAGACATTGTGGAAAACAGGCTTGTGGGAATAAAAAGCAGAGAAGTTTACGAAGCTCCGGGAGCAACAGTGCTTTACGAAGCTTACAGAGACCTGCTCTCCTTGGTGCTTGACAGATTTACTTTCCACTATTTCCTAACCCATATCCCACATGAGTATGCAAAGGTAGTATATGAAGGTCTATGGTTTTCACCTCTTAGGGACGCAATGGACGCTTTTAATTCCACCCTTGCGGAGTATGTAAATGGCAAGGTTATGCTTAAGCTATACAAAGGACATGTGCAGGTAGTAGGCAGGAGCTCACCCAACAGTCTATATGTGGAAGATTTGGCAACGTATTCTGAAAAGGATGCCTTTGACCACAAGGCAGGTGCCAACTTTACAAAGGTGTTTGGTTTGCCATTGAAAGTTTTAGGGAGAGTGAGAAGAAGGTAAAATATATCTTATGCTCATAGCAGTTCCTCTTGCAGACAAAAACTTTGAGGAGAATCTAAGACTCTGCAAAGAAAAGGGTGCGGACATAATAGAGCTTAGAGTTGACCTTTTTGAAAATAGAGACCCTCAGTTTGTGCTTGAATGTGTGGAAAGGGTTCAAAGGGAGGGTCTAAAGACCATTCTTACAGTGAGAAGTCAAAGGGAAGGTGGCTCACAGGTTGAAAATAGGTTGGAGATTTTCAGAAAGGTTGCTCCATACAGCGATTACACAGACATAGAGCTTTCCTCTCAAGATATCATCTCTCAGGTCAGGGACATAGTAAAGACCGCAGGGAAAAAACTAATAATCTCCTACCATAACTTTGAGCTTACGCCTGCCAACTGGATACTAAGGGAAGTATTTAGAGAAGCAAGAAGGTGGGATGCGGATATCGTAAAGATTTCTGTAAAGGCAAACTCCTATCAAGATACCGCAAGGCTTTTGTGTCTTGGTAAAGAAGAAGAAGGAGAAAAAATCCTAATTGCCATGGGTGAATATGGAAAGGTTTCAAGGGTTGCGGGTTTTGTCTTTGGGTCTGTTATAAGCTATGCCTTTGTAGGTTCTGCGGTAGCACCTGGACAGTTGAGCCTTGAGGAGATGGTGAAGATAAGAAGTCTTTTCTTCTGATTCTAAAGAATATCTACCTATAAAACTCTCTTGCAAATTTTTCGCAGAAGTATTATAATCTAGATCATATATAGCTGTATAAAAGAATCTTATAAGGAGGTAAAGGCATGAAGAAAGTGTTGTTAAGTGCGGTATTGGTTGGAGCGGTAGTTGCGGGTGCTGGTGTTTATGCCCAAAGCAAAGGTAAGGCTCAAGCTCCTCAGCCGAAGGATGAAGATGCACAGCTTCTTGAACTAGCAAGACAGTTTTTCCAACCTCTACCCGAAGTGGTGGATAACCCAGCAAACCCAATAACAAAAGAAAAAGTAGAACTTGGTAAGATGCTTTTCTATGATCCAAGACTTTCAAAGAGTGGTTTGATAAGTTGTAATACCTGCCATAACCTGGCAACCTACGGTGTGGATAACCTGCCTACTTCCATAGGTCATGGTTGGGCTATTGGTCCAAGGAATGCGCCCTCCGTATACAATGCAGCATTGCATATTGCTCAATTTTGGGATGGAAGGGCAAAGGATGTGGAAGAGCAAGCTCTCGGTCCGATACTTAATCCTATAGAGATGGCTATGCCTTCTGAAAAGGAAGTGATTGAAAGGCTAAGGTCTATTCCAGAATATGTGGAAATGTTCAAAAAAGCTTTTCCTAATGACAAAGAACCACTCAGATTTGAAAACATAGGTAAGGCTATAGGAGCTTTTGAGAGAACTTTGCTGACACCCTCAAGGTTTGATGAGTTTCTCAAAGGCAATACAAAGGCTCTAACTGCAGAAGAAAAGAAGGGTCTAAGACTTTTCATTGAAGTTGGCTGTGTAGCATGCCACTCTGGACCTGCGGTAGGTGGAAATGCCTTCTTTAAGTTTGGTCAGTTTGTAGACTATTGGAAGGCAACCGCACCATACGTGACTCTTGATAAACCCACCATACTCGTTGACCTTGGAAGGTTTACTGTTACTAAGAAGGAAGAAGACATGTTTGTATTCAAATCTCCCTCTCTTAGAAACGTAGAAAAAACCTATCCTTACTTCCATGATGGAAGTGTCTGGAGCCTTGAGGATGCAGTCAAGATAATGGCGGAAACACAACTCGGAAGGAAGCTAACAGAGGAGGAAACGCGTTATATAGTAGCCTTCCTCAAATCACTTACCGGTCAGATACCAAAACACGCCCTTGAAGTGCCTGTCCTTCCTGCATCAACGGACAAAACACCAAGACCTCAAGCAAAGTAAGGAAGGCTCGGGGGTCCGAATGGACCCCTTCAGCTTATAATAAAAGCCATGATGATTGTTGTGTTTCTAATACTCTTCATAGTTGCGGTATCTTACCCTCAGACCTTAGACAGGCAGTTTTTTGAATTTGAGAGTCTCTTACAGAAGAATGCCCTAAGATACAAAAAGCAGACGCGCGCAGACGAAGTAATTTACGCCCACAGAAACCTCACCTTACGCGTAGAAAAGTCCAACAACAGGGTCTATGGCTTGAGTGCATGGATAGTTCCAAGAAGGGATTACAGAGAAAATAAACAGACACTTGACTTTCTATCTTCTGCGGTAAGAGTGTTTTGCAAGGCAAAGGACCACGAAGTAAGCAGGTTTGTGGAGACCATTTCTTACTCTATAACCCATACAAAAAGCACTTCTATAGATGTGGGGACATGCAAAGGTGAACTTCGCCATGTGATTGCGATGATGAGTTGGGAACTTCTCTTAAGGTTAGATAGATGATTACACGAAC
>JBBKAW010000065.1 GCA_037722135.1 Aquificaceae bacterium | reverse complement strand
TTCAAAGACCAAAAAGCCTATTCAACTGCCAAGATGTCAAGGGGCTATAGACCCCTAAGTTAGCCTCAAAAATATTATAACAGCTGTCTTAGGTATGGGTTGAACTTTCTTTCTTGTCCTATGGTGGTCTCTTCGTAGTGTCCGCATATTACCAATACATCGTCCTCAAGCTCTGAAAAGATTCTCCTTAAGGAGTTTCTTAGTGCATTGAGGTCTCCGCCGGGTAAGTCCCACCTGCCTACTCCACCTCTAAAGAGTAGGTCTCCTGCTATAAGGGTTTTGCTCTTTTCTTCATAAAGACAGCAAAGACCGGGGGTGTGTCCGGGTGTGTGGATTATGCGAAGGGTGGTGTCTCCCAGTTTTATTTCCATCTGGTCTTTTAGCTCTATGTCTGGCTCTGGGCAGGGTAGGTTTGCTCCTATTTGTCTTTCAAAGCCATGCCATATGGGGTCGTTTATAAGGAAGGTGTCCGCTGGGTGCATATAGAAGGGAACATTAAACCTTTCCTTTAGGGTCTTTACTTGACCCACGTGGTCTATGTGTCCGTGTGTGGCTACTATGCCTACAAGCTCGTAGCTCTCTAACTCTCTTATTATCTTTTGGGCGTCCGCTCCCGGGTCTACTACGAGGGCTTTTCCGCTCTCCTCGTCCACTATCAAGGAGCAGTTAACAGAGAGCAGTCCTACAGGTAAGACCTTTAGGAGCATCAGAGTTTTATAAGGTCATAAAGTAGGTTGGGGAATATGCCAAGAAGCACCATAAGAAGGGAGCAAAGGAGCAGTGTTAGGGCTTCGCCTCCTGAGACCTTTGCGGGTGGAAACCTTCTTTCTCCCTCTTGTAGGAATAGGGATACGACCACTCTTAGATAATAGCCTGCGGACAGGATGCTGGCAAGGACGAGGGCTATAGCCAAAGGTAGGAGCATGTTATTAACCAATCCCATAAAGAGGGTTAGTTTACCTACAAAGAGTGCCATGGGTGGTATGCCTATGAAGGCAAAGAGGAAGAGGGCAAAGAGGGATGCGAGGATTGGATGGTCCTTGTATAGTCCTCTGTAGTCAAGGATGTGGTGGGAAAAGCCAGACCTTTTCTCAAGCACTGACATTATGGTAAAAGTTCCAAGACTTGCAAAGGCATACAGAGAGACATAGAAAAGAAGGGCTTTTTGAAGCTGTGGGTCTGCAAGGCTTAGACCAAGTAAGAAGTAGCCTGCGTGGGCTATGGTGGAGTATGCCATAAGCCTTTTTACAGACCTTTGGGTGTATGCCACAAAGTTGGCATAAAACATGGAAAGAATAGAAAGGATAGCTACCAGTATTAGCCACTGCTTGAGGTGGTAAAAGTAGCCAAGAAGCTCAACCAATAGGAAGTATAGGGCTACTTTGGGGACAGAGGAGAGGTATCCTGTTATGGGTGTGGGAGCACCCTCATAGGCATCCGGTGTCCAAAAGTGATAGGGAACTGCAGAAGCCTTTAGGGCAAGGGCGGAGAGCAGAAGGAACATGGAAAGCAAAAAGAGACTGTTTTCGTCCCTGTATTCCTTTAGAAATAGGCTTCCCGTGCTGGCATAGTAAAAAACAGAGCCAAGAGCAAGCATAGAAGTCCCAACAGAGCCTATCATTAGATACTTGTAGCCTGCTTCTTTGGAAAGGTAATCATCCCTCAAAAGGGAGACCATAACATACATGCCTATGCTGGCAAGTTCAAGGGATACAAAGACAAGGACAAGGTTTGCCGAGGATATTAAAATTGAAAGCCCAAGTGTAGAAAGAAGGGGAAGATAAGAAAGCTCTGTGTATACAGAGCCTTTTTTCTCATAGTAGTCATGCATGGAAAATATGGCAAGGCTTGTGAGTATATACAAAATGGCTTTTCCCAGCAGGTTGAGGGCGTTTACCTCAAAAAGGTCAAAAAGGGTTCTTGCGGGATACTGCACAAAGAGAAGGCTTATAAGGGAAGCGATAGGCACAAGGGCGGAGATAACACTCAAAAGTCTGTAGTGCTTTTTGTCAGAAAAGAGGTCAAGGACAAAGACCAAAAGTATGCCAAGGGCAAGCACCAGTTCGGGGATTACTGCGTTCCAGTTCACCTCTTAACCTCCGAGCACGTATCGGGAAGTGTGTTCTATTATCTTTACAAAGGGATAGGGATAAAGACCCATGATAAAGGCGGAGGCGATTATGAGTATAAAGGAGAGCATGTGGTGAAGCTCCAAGTCTTTTAGTTGTTTCCACTTTTCCAACCTGTATTCGGAAAGGGTCTCCTCCTCAAACATGACCCTTTTATACATATAGAGGAAGTATGCTGCAGAAAGCACAATACCTACGCCTGCTATAAAAGCCCATACGGGGAAGTTTTTGTATGTGCCAAGAAAGACCAAAAACTCTGCCACAAAGCCTGCAAGACCAGGGAAGCCTATACCTGCAAGACCAGATATCATGAAAAACACTGCCAGTTTTGGCACATACCTTGCCAAGCCTCCAAGGTCATCCATATGATAGGAGTGGACTCTGTCGTATATAAAGCCTGCGGACATGAACAGTGCGGCAGAGGAAAGACCGTGAGCTATCATCATGTATATAGCTCCGTTTAATGCGTTAAGGTCCATGGCAAAGGTTCCAAGGGTCACTACGCCCATGTGGCTTATGGAAGAATAAGCAATAAGCCTTTTTATGTGGGTTTGGGCTATTGCCATCATGGCGGTGTAGATTATGGCTACCACACTCAGGAAGAATATGAGAGGAATAAAGTATTTGCTGGCATCGGGGAAGAGGGGCAGTGAGTATCTTACAAAGCCGTAAGTTCCCATCTTGAGAAGCACGGCGGCGAGCACCATAGAGCCTGCGGTTGGAGCTTCCACGTGGGCATCAGGAAGCCAAGTGTGGACTGGCCACATGGGAATCTTTACTGCAAAGCCAAGACCAAAGAGTAGAAAGCCTGCTATTTGCAGAAACATGGGATAAGAGAAAGCCATATGGAAGGTGTAGTCAAAGGATATGGTTCCGGTCATTATATAGCCATAGACCACTATGCTGGCAAGTCCGAGAAGAAGAAACACACTTCCAAAAAAGGTATACACAAAGAACTTGTTCGCTGCGTAAACTTTTCTGTCATGCCCCCAAAGACCTATGATGAAATACATGGGTATGAGCATACCCTCCCAGAAAAGGTAGAAGAGGAAAAGGTCAAGGGCGGAGAAAACTCCAAGACAGGCGGTCTCAAGGGCAAGAAAGAGGGCAAAGTATAGATTTGGTCTGTCCTCTATCTTAAGGGACCACAAAAAGGCGGACACAAAGACCAAAGAGGTCATCAATAGCAAGGAAATAGCCATACCATCCACACCCACATGGTAGGAGATGCCTAAGGAGGGTATCCAGTTTAGCTTTGTCACATACTGAAAGCCTTGAGCAGACCAGTCAAAGTTGAGGAAAAGATAAAGTATTATGAGAAACACCACAGAGGATATGCTTAGAGATACTACTTTGGAAAACTTTTCGTTTCTAACTATTCCCACAAGGATAGCACCGAGCAGTGGCAAGAATATGGCGATGTTTAGAAGGTTTTCCATCCTTTACCTCCACAAAATTGTTATGAAAAGCAAAGCCAAAAAGCCAAAAGCCATAAACAAGGCATAAAGGTTTAACTTGCCTGCTTGAAGCATTCTAAGGACACTTCCTGCACCCCTCGCCACTGGATAGGTGGCATTTACAAGCCCGTCTATGAGCTGTCTTTCTGCGGTCATGTAAAGTATTTTAGAGTAGAAGAGGTAGCCACCTGCCAAGACTTTATGGTAAAGCCTTTCAGTAAAGAACTGCTCTTTGAAGGTAGTATGCAAAGGCTT
>JBBKAW010000064.1 GCA_037722135.1 Aquificaceae bacterium | reverse complement strand
AGCCTAACTCTTTCTGGCACTTTGGAAAGGCTACAGGTTTTAAGATAAATATATGGAAGTAAGGCTACTTGTGAACGGAAAAGAGGTGAGACTAAAGGACTTTCCTCAAAGGGTGCTTTATAATCTCATTGAGGGTTATGTGAAAAGTCTAAACCTCCAAGAAGAGCCAAGGCAAGTAGAGGTTCATGTTAGGCTCAAAGAGGACCATAGTAGAGACACTAACCTTTGAGGTAGCAGAGGAACAAGAGGGTCTTAGGCTTGACCAGTTTCTCTCTCAGGCTTACCCCGACTTTTCAAGGAGCTACCACCAAAGGCTCATAGAAGAGGGCTATGTGCTTGTGGATGGTCTTGAGACAAGAAAGCCTTCAAAGAGGCTAAAAAGGGCAAGCCAAATAACCCTGCTTATTCCAGAGCCAGAGCCTCTTGAGGTGCTCCCAGAAAACATCCCCATTGACATAGTTTACGAAGACCAGCATATTCTCGTGCTTATAAAACCCTGCGGACTTGTGGTGCACCCATCCCCGGGATACACCTCTGGAACGCTTGTGAACGCACTTCTTTATCATGTTAAAAGCCTCTCCTCCATAGGTGGCGTGGAAAGACCGGGCATAGTCCACCGGCTTGACAAGAACACCATGGGACTTATGGTGGTGGCAAAGACCGACATGGCACACAGAAGCCTCGCAGAGCAGTTTAAAGAAAGAAAAGTGGAAAAACTATACAAAGCCTTAGTAAAGGGCATTCCAAACTGGAGCTACAAGCTCATAGAAGCACCCATAGGAAGACACACAGAAGACAGAAAGAAGTTCACCATAAGAGAAGAGGGCAAGCCAGCCAAGAGCGAAGTCTGGCTTTTAAGAGCCTTTCCCCGTCAAAGCGTAAGCCTGCTTAAGGTAAAGATACACACAGGCAGGACACACCAAATAAGAGTGCACCTGTCTCACATTGGTTTTCCCATCTTGGGAGACACCACCTATGGCTTTAAGAGAAGCTCCGTAGACAAAAGGCTACTTCAGACCCTTGGCGGTTGCCACATGCTCCTTAGCTATCATCTCTCCTTTGAGCATCCCCAAACAGGACAAAAGCTCACCTTTGAAATACAAGAGCCAGAACCCTTCAAAAGCACCTTAGCTCTCATAGAAAAGCTTGAAGAAGAGCTCTCTTAGTCTTTGCACCGCACCCTCTTCACCAAGAACCTGCCTTAGCCTCTTAAACTCAAGCCTTTGGCTTTCCTTCCAATCCTCCTTTAGCTCCGAGAAAAACCTACACAAAGCCTCTGGACTTTTTTGAACCATCTCGGGCACCACATCCCTCTGGAGTATAAGGTTTGTGAGGGCTATGTTTTTTACCTTAACAAGAAGCCTCCCAAGAAGATAGGTTATGGGACTTACCCTATAAAAGACCACATGAGGAGAGTCCAAAAGGCTTGCCTCAAGCTCCGCAGTGCCACTGGCAAGAAGCGTAAAATCCGCATAAGCCATAGTGTTGTAAGAAGCCCTATCCAAGTCCCTGTTGGTTATGACCCTTATTGGAAAACCTGCAAACTCCCTCTCTAAGAAATCCCTAAAAGCCTCAAAGGTAGGAACAACCATAGGCTTTTCCACCCTCAGACATCTTAGCACCTCCTTCAGATAAGGCACATGCCTTTTTATCTCACTCCAACGACTTCCCGGAAGCAAAGCCACATAGTCCTCAAAGCCAAGAAAACTCCTCATAGCCTCTTTGCTTAGGCTTGGCTTTGCCAAATCCACAAGAGGATGCCCCACAAAATGCACCCTAAAGCCATCCCTTGCGTATTTTCTGTAAAAGTCCACCTCAAAGGGAAGTATCACAACAAGATGGTCTACAAGCTCCGATATTAGCCTTGCCCTACCCTCCTTCCAAGCCCAAACCTGTGGAGAGATAAAGTAGATAATTTTTCTCACCTTCCCCTTAGCCCTCTTGAGAAGTGGCAAATTAAAGGCAGGAGCATCACACAAAAGGAGCACATCCACCTCAGGAAGAAGAGCCTCTATCTGTCTCCAAAGCCTGTAGACCTTTGGAATCTTTGGAAGAGCCTCCACAATACCCACCACGGAAAGCTCCTCTATGCGTGCAAGACTTTTAAAGCCCAAAGACTCTAACCTCTCATCGGTTATGCCAATAAACTCCACACCCCCAAAGTCCTTGAAAATCTCATAAACATAGTTGCTTGCAGACCTCTCCCCCAGAGAAACAAAAACCCTCATTCAACCTTTGCAAAAGCCCCAAAGAGCCCTTCACCCTTCCTCTCTATCCTAACCCTCACACCCTCCAACCTCACAAAAAAGGCATAGGAAACCTCCACCCTACCAGAGCTCCTCACGCTTACATACCTCTCCGCCCAGCAGTCCTCCAAGGCATTCCTAAAGGTCGCCTTCAAATAAGCCCCATCATGATGCTCCATAATCTCTGTATAGACCACCTCCATGTAGTTATTCCCCTCCACCGCAGACCTCCACAAGCCCTCAAGCCCAGCCTCAGAAACCTCAAAGGACACACCAAACTCCAAATCCTCTGGGTCCACATCCTCAAGATACTCCTCTACCTTTGCCCTCAACACACCACAAAGCTCCCTTACCTTATCAAGCGAGGTCTGTCTGTAGCTTTCATCTATAGGCATAGAATTATGATAACATTAAAGTAGCAGTGGTTGGATATTTAAAAGAGCTTTTCAATACCAAAAGGCAGGAAAGGGTCTTAGAGGCGGTAGTTAAGTCTTCCCTTATAAACCTCCTTGCCCGTGGCTTTGGCTACTTTAGGTCTGTTGCCATAGCAGTCCTTCTTGGTTTTAGCTACCAAACAGACGCCTTCTTCATGGCACTTTCTTTGATAGGCATATTTCTCATCTTCGTTGATGTCTTTGACTCTGTTGGAGTGCCAGAGCTTGTAAAGGCAAGAATGAAGTCAGAGGAAGAGTTCAAGAAAATTGCAGGTCTTCTCTTTACCTTTACCTTTACCGTTTCCATAGCCATAACCCTCTTGGCATTTCTATTGATGCCCTTTGTTCTGAAAATCCCAGCGGGTTTTTCTGAAAACGCCCTGCAGGCAACAGAGGTCTCCTATCTTATTCTTCTGCCTTATCTGTTCTTTAATTTCTACTTTCACCACTTTGGAGCAGTTCTTAGGAGTCAAAGAAGGTTTACCGCTTACTTTGTGGGGGAGTTTACAATATCCATTACCCTTTTTACTTCTACCCTTCTCGGGCTTCTATTTTACAAAGACTACAAAATACTTCCTATAGTAGCATCCCTGTCAAACTCCATAGGAGCTATCTATATGTTATACGCAGGAAGAGAATATATCCACTTTCGTCTCTTTTATAACGAAACCACAAAAAGACTTCTCTCTCATTTCCTACAGCTCCTTGCAGTTTATGGAGTTTTTCATCTCTACATACTCGTTGACAGAGCCTTTGCCTCTTTTCTTGGAGAGAAAAGTGTTTCTGCTTTATACTACGGTCTCTTGCTTGCATCCGCACCAAGGGGAGTTCTAAAGTTTGAAAACATAGCCATAACTTCCCTTTCTGAGTCTCAAGGTTCCATTAAGAAGTTGGACTTTTACATAAAGAAGCTACTTCTTTTGACCCTGCCCATATCCGTCTTTCTTTTCCTATTTTCACCCATAGTGGTTAAGCTCTTCTTTGGATACGGAGCTTTTTCAAGGATGGATGTAGAGCTTACCGCAACAGCCCTTAGGTTTTATGCCCTATCTTTGCCCTTCATGTTCTTCTGGCCCCTAATATACAGGGTATTCCAGATAAGAGGCAAGCTTTTGCCTGTGGGAGTTGTGGGTGCAATAGGTGTAGTGGCTAACGCCCTTTTTAATTATCTCTTTGTCTTTGTCCTCAATTTAGGTATTGCAGGCATATGCCTTGGCACTTTCTTTGCATATGTGTTTATTTGCACTCTTGGCTATTTTATGCTAAGATATTACGACAGGAAAGCTT
>JBBKAW010000063.1 GCA_037722135.1 Aquificaceae bacterium | reverse complement strand
TAAGGATTATAGCATGTTTAAGCCTTTGCTAAACTACTCTGGCTTTATTACATCCACACCTAAATAATCTCTCAAAGCGGGAGGCACTATTACAGAGCCATCCTCTTGTTGGTAGTTTTCAAGAATGGCGGAAAGGGTCCTACCCACTGCAAGTCCAGAGCCGTTTAGTGTGTGGACGAAGTGTAGCTTGCCCTGTGAGTCTCTGTATTTTGTATTCATCCTCCTTGCCTGAAAGTCCTCACAGTTGGAACAAGAGGATATCTCTCTGTATCTTCCCTGAGAGGGAAACCACACTTCAATGTCGTAGGTCTTTGCAGAAGCAAAACCCATATCACCGGTGCATAAAAGCACTACCCTGTAAGGAAGTCCAAGAGCTTGCAAAACTGCCTCCGCATCTGCGGTAAGTCTTTCAAGCTCTTCATAAGAGTGTTCTGGCTTTACTATCTTCACAAGCTCCACCTTGTCAAACTGGTGCTGTCGTATTAGACCCCTTACGTCCTTTCCGTATGAGCCTGCTTCTCTTCTGTAGCAGGGAGTGTAAGAAACCATGTATATGGGAAGCTGGTCTTCTGAAAGTATTTCATCTCTAAAGAGGTTTGTAAGTGGCACTTCTGCAGTGGGTATTAGGTATAGGTCATCCCTTTCGCATCTGTATAGTTCCTCTTCAAACTTGGGAAGCTGACCAGTGCCTATCAAAATTTCTGGTCTTACAAGGTGTGGTGGCAAAACTTCCTTGTAGCCCTTTTTTGAGTGCAGGTCTAACATAAAGTTTATAAGAGCCCTCTCCAACTTTGCACCCCAGCCAAGAAGCACGGAAAACCTGCTTCCAGAGAGCTTGCTTGCCCTTTCAAAATCAATGATGCCAAGCCTTTCTCCAATTTCCCAATGAGGTTTTGGCTGAAAGTTAAACTCCCTTGGCTTCCCCCACCTACGGACTTCCACGTTCTGACTTTCATCCTCACCCACAGGCACGCTTTCGTGTGGAAGATTTGGAATGGAGAGCATCACCTCTCTTAACTTTGTCTCCACCTTAGATAACTCCACCTCATACTTCTCTATACTTTCCCTTAGGTTCTTCACCTCTGCTTCAAGCTCTGATGTGTCCTTTCCCTCTTTTTTTAGCTTGCCTATTTCCTTGCTCTTAGCGTTTCTTTCCGCTCTTAGCCTTTCAATCTCTTTTAGAATAGCCCTTCTTTCTCTGTCAAGCTCAAGTGCTTTGTCTACAAGCTCCGCATAAGCCTTATCTCTTGTGGAAAGCCTTTCCCTTACCCACTCTGGGTCTTTACGCAGGAGTTCTATATCAAGCATAGAGAGATATTTTAATAGCTATGGTGTGGTTTTGCCCTTACTGTTGGCATGAGGTTTTGAAAAGGGAAACTCTGTTGCTGAAAAACATATACAAAAGCTCCTAAGTTCTCTCTAACCTACCGTTAGCATAGGTAAACTGTGCGTCTATTCTCTTCTCTGAGTCTTTTCTGTATTTGTCTACCGAGTATATGGTGCAGACCGCACTGTCTTTTGTTAGCCTAAGCACGCTATAGCCCCAGCAGTCTATGGAGTTTATGTGTCTTATCCAAGGGTTCTGTTTCATCTCCGCCTGTTGGAATTCCTCAAGGGATGCATAGTTCCAATTTCTCCTCCACCAGCCACCTTCCCTTGCGTTGATAGAAGACACCGCAGGCGTCATAAACTCCGCACCAAGGAGTTTCTCTGGTCTTTCGTAACTTTCTGGAATTTCCGCCACAAGGCTTGCATGCCTATCGCCAGTTATGGCAATTAGATTATTCATACCTCTTTCCTTCAAAAAGCTAAGTATCTGAGACCTCTCTCCTGCGTAGCCGTCCCAAGCATCCAAAGAGCCAAACTTACCATCTGTCTGAGACCTTGAGAACTGCACACTACTTGCCCACACCTTCCAACGATAGTTCCCCTCCCTTAGTTTTGAGAAAAACCACCTTTTTTGGTCCGCACCCAGCATAGAAGTCTTGTTCTGCTCCGGACAGCCTTCTACGCCAAACCTTCCTCTGCAGGGTTGCCTATCCCTGTAGCTCCTTAGGTCTGTTACTATCAAATGCCCCAAGCCACCAAGATTAAAGTCTCTGTATAGGGTTATCCACATAAGAGGGTCTCTGTTTCTCATATTAGTCTTTACCCTCGCAGGTATATACTCCAGCCATGCCTTTATAGCCTCCTGCCTAAGACGCAGTATCTTTTCCCTTTGGTTTTCGTAAGGATGTTTAGAAAAGTAGCCCCACGTTTCTCTAAAATGGTTGTAGTAGTAGTCGTTTAAAAACTCGTGGTCATCCCAAGTGTTTATAAAGGGATGCATAGCCCTTGCAAGCCTTAGGTCTGGGTCAGAAAGGTAAGTTCTATACAGGTATCTGTAGTCCTCAAGGTTCATTACAATATCCTGCCCGGAGGGTAAAGACAGGTCCCTTCCTGGCACTCTCGCCCTTCCGTATATCTTTTCATAGATGAAGTCTCCAAGATGGACCACAAAGTGTAAGTCTTCCTGTGCAAGGTATTTGTATGCGGTATAGTAGCCGTCAGGATAGTTTTGGCAAACCACAAAGGCAAAGGAAAACTCCTCCGCACTCTCTGGGAGGGTTTTAAACCTACCTACCATAGAAGGCACATCCGCATATATAAATCTGTAGTAGTAGGTCTTGCCGGGCTGTAGCCTGCCATCAAGGTCTATCCTCACTGTAAAGTCATCCTTTTCATTTATAGCCTCTGCAGGAAGCCTGCCTGTAAAGGGCTTTTTGAACTCTATATCCTCTGATATTTGTAAAAACAGGTCCTTGTTAAATCTCTTATGGACTGTTGGGTTTACCCTCGCCCAAAGCATGGCACCTGTCTGAGTTGGGTCTCCACTGGCTATTCCCTGAGGAAAAACCTCCTCTGTGTCTGAGGCAAAGCTAAGACTATTTAACTCAAGGAGGACAAGCCCAGCAATTACACCTTCTAAAAACTCTCTTCTTGTTAGCATGCCTATCCTCCAAGTTTGTATTCCACTTCAAGGTTGAACTCTATTGGTCTGCCTCCCGGTGGAGGAGGAAACCTACCTATAGACCTTATTACTCTCAATGTTTCCCCGTCCAAAGAGGAATATCCGCTACTCTTTACTATGCTAACCGAGCCTAAGCTACCGTCTTCTCTTATACTTATTCTCAAGACCACTGTGCCTTCTTGACCTCTCCTTCTTGCCTCCTGTGGGTAGCGTTTATTCCTCTCTACAAGTGTCTTTATCCTCGCAAAGTAGTTAATAAGCTCATTTTCCTCTCCAGCTGTGGTTCTTCTTGCCTGTATTTGCACCGGAGAGCCTGCGGTTTCTTGCTGTTGTGGTTTGGCTTGAGGAGGAGGGGGCGCAGGTGATGGTGCGGGCAAAGGTGGAGACTCTTGAAGTTGTGGTGCAGGTGGTGCAGGTTGGGCTGATGGAGAGGCTTGTGCCTGTGCTTGCTCTTTAACTGGTTCTAATATGGCTCTTTCTTGTGGTATAGGTGGAGAAGGCTTTTCAAAGTTTTCCGCCTTTTCTTGTATTGGTGTCTGTCTTACTTCCTTTACTACCCTTTGCTTAGTTGCTCTTTTTTCCTCTTTTTTCGTCTCTAATCTCTGTTGAGGTGCTGGTTTCACCTCTTGAGGTTTTTCTATTGGGGGCAAAGTTATCTCTATCACATTACCTTCACCCATAGAGGTGCTTGGTGTAAGTTGTAGTTGGCTTACCTTTCCCAGCCAAAAGGAAAGAAAGAGCACCCCACTGGATATTAGAAAGGATATAGACCAAGCCTTGAGGTCTTCGCTCCTTGTCATTTTTTCTCTCCAGAGAGACCTACCTTGCTTATACCCTCTTCCTTTAGCACATCTATTACATCTATAACCCTTTGCACTTGAGCGTCCTTATCCGCAATTATCAATACAGAAGCCTTTTCCTTATCCCTTATCCCCTTAAGATAGGAACGCAGAGCATCTAATCCAAGCTCCCTGTTCTCAAGGACAACAGTGCCATCCTTTTTTACATACACTTTTATGGATTCTTCCACGTCCTTACGCTCTACGGTAGTAGAAGAAGGCAGTCTTATATCTTGCACGAGCATAGGCACCACGTTCAGGGTATAAACCATGAAGAAGAC
>JBBKAW010000062.1:24980-26632 GCA_037722135.1 Aquificaceae bacterium | reverse complement strand
ATACTACAGCAGGGCATACGACAGGTTTGTTCTTGCCTTAAGATACTCACCAGACAGGGGTTGGCAGGCGAGGGTAAACGCCACTATAGGCTTAACTCTTCTGTATATGGGTAGGGACAATGATGCGATAGTTTATTTTGAAAGGGCAAGGGTTATTGACCCAAGGAACGAGATAATTATTGCCTATTACGACTGGGATACTTCTGGGAAAGGTCCAAAAAAGCCAAAAATAAAGAAAAAACCAAAGGATAGAGAAGGCTTTGAGATAACCCTAAGATGGCTTGATTAGGGTATAGTTTCTGCGTAAGACCTGCTAAGTTTAAAGAGCCTGCGTGCTAACTTCTTAGCCTCGTCCTTTTTCTCATAATGAGGGTCATCAAGCAAAAAGCTGTTTACCTTTCCTCTCACATAAGCTCTGTAGCATTTGAAAAAGGGCAAAAAGAGGTCAAACTCTTCATCCTGCGTTATTTTCTTGTATTCTTCTTCATAGACTTGAGAGAGGTCTCTTCTTCCTACAAGCTCAAGCTCCATAGAGAGAAAGCACATATCGTTTATTACATCACCACACCTAAACCTGTCATTAAACTCAATACAGTCAAAAACACAGATACCTTCCTCTAAAAAAGCCACATGCTCAAGCCTTATATCTCCATGTCCGTCTTTGATGCGTCCGTCCTTTATGCGTTTTTCAAAAAGGTCTGAGTATTTTCTATAAAAGTCTTCTGTTTTCTCCTTGATAAACTCGTAGTCTTCCTTGTCTATGGTTATGCCTATGTATTTTTCAGTTTGTAAAAAGTTTTCGTCGGTGTTGAACTTCATTACCTCAAGCCTTCCGAACTCATCTCGCCTCTCTGCCTTTGCATGGAAGTTTGCTATATGTCTTGCAAGTTCTTTCATGTCCTCTTGAGAGACCTTTGAAAGCATGTTTTTTAGAAGCCTTTCCTCTGGTATCCTTCTCATCTTCACCGCATACTCCACTGGGTTTGAGGGGTCTTCTATACGATATTCACCATCTACATAACTTATGGGAACCACATCCATGTATACCCATCCACATAGCCTTCTGTTTAGCTCCAGCTCTTTTTTGCAGTTTTCAAGCCTTTTCTCTAAGGTAGAATAGTCCAGAAAGCCAAAGTTTACTGGCTTTTTAATCTTGTAAACCACCTTCTCTAAAAGCAATACCCAGCTTGTATGAGTCTGTAAAACCTCCGCACTTAGACTTTTTGATAACTGTTCTATCATGATATCAATCCGTAAAGCCTTTTAAAGTATTCTAACACCTTTGGCAGTTCTTCGTATATTTTATCCGCTAACTCCTCATCGTAGGTGTGGGAGGTAAGGTTTCTATAGTCACATATCTGAAGCCAATAGGGGTCGTTATCTATTAGACCAACAGAAAAGGCAAGCCTTAGGCATCCCTTTGGAGACCTGCATTCAAGACCTTCCACCTCTTCAAGATAAAGCTTGAGGGTTTTCCACGCAAGGTCAAAGGTAAATTCAAACCTCTGTATGGCGGAATCTCTAACCACTGCGTTTTTTTCCAGCTTTAGCACCTCTTCCAACCTTTCTATAGCCTTTGCGAGCTTTTCAATGAATATCCTTCTCTGGCTCATAAATGACCTCTATGTGTTTTAGGGCTTCTCTTTTGAACT
>JBBKAW010000062.1:0-24880 GCA_037722135.1 Aquificaceae bacterium | reverse complement strand
ATATAATAAGGATTTAGGAGCTTAGAACAATGAAAAAGCTTCTCCTCTTAGCCTGCCTAACAGCAATGGCTACTGCACAGGAAGTAAGTCCTGCAGAATTCACAACAAAAGAATGCGTGTCTGTTTCTCTTACTGCTTACATAACAGAAAAGCCAATGGAAGCAGAACAAAGAATTGACATAAAGATAAAGCACTCAGAAAGCTACACTGCACAAGAAACTCAAATACAACCAATGCGTCAAATCCTTCAAGCTCAACATACAGCTCAAGTTCAAATATTCCATCAAATGCCTCAACCCTCTACCATTCAAGGAGGACCTGGCTATGAAGTAGCTCAGAGGGCAGCACAGGAGGGAAGACCTATAACGGTAAGAGATGGATACATTATGTGGACTACAAGAATAGTGGAAAAGGATGCAAGAGGATGCACAAGGGTGGAAGTGGCTAAGATAAACCTTGCAGCACCTCCTGGTGTAAGAAGTGTGCCAGAAACTTGGACTTACACCTTCTGTCAAGGTCAATTGGAAAGCATAGGCAAACCAAAATACTTCCAAATACCTCCCCAAGCTAAAGAAATAGGTCAGCAAATAGCAGGCTTTTGCCAAAGATATGGCTCTGCCACTGGTAAGTGGAACGATATAGAAATAAACTGCAGGGCTTTGAGAGATAAAGACCAATGCCTTGTGGAAATAACTTACTTTGATGTAATAAATAGGGCTTTTGTAGGAAGTGAAACAGTGAATGGATGCAGGTGAAAGGATATGGTAGGGCTTTTATGATTCAAAACATAACCCTTCTATCATAGATGCGTAGGATAAAAACATCAAGCGTAAGGAGGTGCTATCATGTGTTGTTTTAGCAAGGAAGAACTTGAGAAGATAAAAGCCATAGCAGGGGAAAAGAAAAAGATAAGAGAGGCTCTCAAAAACATAAAATCCTCTGCTTTTGAGAAGAAAGAGGAGGGAAAGGAGGTGTTTGTAAGAAAGTAAAAAATGGTTGAGTTGCTGTATAATAGTCTTTATGAAGTACGATGTAGCTATTGTAGGTGGTGGAGCCAGTGGTCTTTCTTGTGCTTTGACCTTAGTGTCCGCAAGGGGTAGAGGTTGGCAATGGGCAGAGGGCAGAAGGTATATAGTTTTTGACACGGATAATTCAGACCTCAAAAAGGCTCTGCTTAGAAACGTGCCGGGCTTGGATACTATGCTTGGCACAGAGCTTTTGCAAAAGATAAGGGAGCAGATAGACCAGTGGGGTGGTGTGGACTTTTTGCAAGAAGAGGTAAAGAGCATACAGAAAAAGGAAGAGGGCTTTGAACTTCGGACTGCCTCTGGTAAGAGCTTTACCGCGGACTATGTAGTCTTGGCAGGAGGCTTTCATTCTTTTAACATAGAAGGTCTGCAGGTAGAGGTGGTGGAAAACCCTAAATCTCCAAAGCCCGGTAGGGTTATGATAAAGCACAAGGACTTTGAAGTAGACAAAAACCTCTTTGTAACTGGAACTCTTGCTGGGTTTTCCTCTCACTTTACCTCTTGTGCTGGCTCTGGCGTTGAAGTTGCCATAGAGATACTTTCAAGGTTTGCAGGCAAAAGGATTGTTATCCACGACGTGCCAGAAAAGGATTGAAAAAACTCCTTCCCTTTGTCCTTACCCTTCTTTTCCTTGCTTTCCTTTTTTACTTTGTCCCTGTAGGTGAGCTTCTTTCCAGTCTAAAGGATGTTGAGCTTAAAAACCTGCTTTTTGCCTTTTTTCTATACAGCCTTAGCCAGTTAGTGAGGTCTATAAGATGGAAACTGCTTTTGAGAAACCTAAGCCTATATCAGGTTTTTCTCATAAACTCCGCTAACATACTCTTTAACAACCTTCTGCCCGCAAGGACTGGAGAACTTAGTTGGTTTTACTATGCAAAAAGGCTTGGAGTTAACTTGAGTGCTTCCCTTTGGTCTTTCTTTATGGGACGATTATATGACCTTCTTACCCTCTTTTTTCTGCTTTTTCTTAGCTTTTCTGTGGTTAATCTTTATGCACTTTTGGCTTCTGTGCTTGTTTTAATTTTATCTTTGAATTTAAGGTTAGGATATTTGCTCCTGCCTAATAGAGGCAGGTTTGGTGAGTTAAAGGATTTTATCAAAAGGGAGCTTAGTTTTAGCTTGTCTTTTTTACTTTTTCTGCTTTCCTCTCTGTCTCATAGCCTAAAGTTCTTAGCCTTAATTGTTTTACTGCCTATAGATAGCATGGATATATACAAGGGCTTTCTTGCTTTTCTTGGTGGAGAGCTTAGCTCTGTGCTTCCTATTCATAGCTTTATGGGTTTTGGCACTTACGAGTTTGCCTTTGGAATTCCTCTTAAACTTTTGGGTGAGAGCCTAAGGGAGTGGCTAAAAATGGGCTTTGTCTTTCATAGCTTTTTGCTTTTGTCTTCTTTCCTTTGGGGTGTGCCTTCCGCACTTATTCTAAGCAGATACAGAGCCTAAAGTTGTTATAATTTGTTTATGGAAAAGAGGATTCAAACACCACTAACTGACGAAGTCATCCAAGACCTAAGAGCAGGAGACAAAGTTCTCATTACAGGCTACATATATACCGCAAGGGACGCAGCACACAAAAGGATGGTGGAAGCTCTTCAAAGGGGAGAGCCTTTACCCATAGATGTAAAGGGACAGGTCATATACTATGTGGGTCCCACACCACCAAAGCCTGGGCAAGTTATAGGCTCTGCTGGTCCTACTACCTCTATAAGGATGGATAAGTATGTGGAAGACCTTCTAAAGCTGGGTCTAAAGGGTATGATAGGCAAGGGGTATAGGTCTCCTCAGGTAAGGGAGCTTTTAAAAAAGTATAGGGCGGTATACTTTGCAGCGGTGGGTGGTGTGGCGGTTTTGCTCTCTAAGTGTATAAAGTCCTCAGAGGTGGTTGCCTACGAAGACCTTGGCACGGAAGCCATAAGAAGACTATACGTGGAAGACTTTCCTGTTATAGTTGCCAACGATATATACGGAGGGGATGTCTTTGAAGAGGGAAGAAAAAGGTTTGCAAGGATAGACCTATAATGTGGCAGGAGTTAATCGCCACGGGCTTTTACGTGGGACGTTTTAGGTATGCACCGGGCACGGTGGGAACTCTTCTTGGTGTCCCTCTTGTTTATCTGCTTGTTTACAAGTGGTGGCTCACCTTACTTTTTGGGCTTTTGCTGTATGCGGTTGCGGTCTGGTCTGCCAACTATATGATAGAGCTAACAAGGGAGGAAGACCCAGAAGAGGTGGTAATAGACGAGATAGTAGGCTACTTCTTCTCTTTTCTCTTTATTGAACCTACACTAAAGACCATGGCGGTTGCCTTCATAACCTTTAGGGTCTTGGATATACTAAAGCCCTATCCCATAAAGCTCTTTGAAAAACTGCCAAAGGGTCATGGTGTAGTGGCGGACGATGTGGTCGCAGGTATTATGAACGCAGTCATACTGTATTTTCTTTTTGGCTAAGATATTTTTATTATGGAACTTTTTGAAAAGTTTTTCTTTTCCTTGTATGACTACACCTTGGATATACTTCCCTTCTTCTTAATTGCGGTCCTCATAACCTCTCTCCTGCAAGGCTTTACAAAACTTAGCTGGCTAAAAGTATTTCTCAAAAATAAAAGAACCGCACCCATATACACAGGGTTTCTGGGTGGACTTTTGCCCCTTTGCTCTTGCTCCATGCTTCCTGTGGCAAACCTTATAAATAGTATGTCAAGGAGCTATGCACCCGTCCTCTCCTTTCTCATAGTAGCTCCTGTGGTATCTCCCATAACTCTACTTCTCACATACGGATATTTTGGTCTTCCTATGACTGCCCTTAGATTGTTTGGCACCTTAGGCTTTGCCTTACTTTTTGCCTATACCGCAGACCTCTTTTTCAAAAAGCCAAGTAGTCTGCCCCTTTTCTTTGGTGGTGCAAGTCAAAGCGGATGGAAATCCTTTGGCACATACTTCAAGGACAACTTCTTTGGAATAGGTAAATACCTCCTTCTTGGTATAGTCATAGCGTCTTTCATAAAAACCCTCATACCACCAGAGCTCATAAGACCCATAGCGGGAAGTTTTCTTTCCTATCCTTTGGTCTCCTTTGCATCCATACCCATATATATGTGTTCTGGTGAAGAAGTTCCCATAGCTAAGGCTCTAAGAGATATAGGCTTTAGCTCGGGTGTGTCCCTTACCTTCATGCTTGGTGGCACGGGTATATGCATGCCTACAATAATCGCAACCCTTAAGTTTCTGCCAAAGGGTTTAGTGGTTGCCTATGTGATTTTTTGGATTAGCTTTTCTACAGTTATGGGTATTCTTTACGATATGCTTTTATGGAAATTTTAGTATAATTATTATGTAATAATTATAACTAGCCAGAAGGAGGAAAAGATGGATAGATATACTCAGGTTCTACAGGAGCTGATAAGGAACACAGGTTTAGAGGGTGCATCCCTTGTGTCCGCAGATGGGTTGCCCATAGCATCGGTCCTCAAACCAGGCATGGAAGAGGACCGAATAGCGGCGATGAGTGCAGCTATACTCTCATTGGGTGAACGCGTTTCAGAGGAATTAGCTAAGGGCAATTTGGAACAAATAACCATCAAGGGTCAGGAAGGGTATATTATTCTAACGGGAGTGGGAAAGGACGCAGTTATGGTAGTCCTTGCGGACAATAATGCCAAACTTGGACTACTGCTTATGGAGATAAGGAAGGTGCAAGAAAAGATAAAAGGGATGAGATAGAAAGTTATGGCTCTAACAGGCGACCTGAAAACTTTTAGCCTTGTGGATATACTACAGATAATAGCTAAAGACAGGAGGAGCGGAATACTCATCGTGGAATGGCAGGATATAGCAATAGCCTACTATGTGAAGGATGGGCAAATAATCTTTGCACGTCCAATTGACAAGGTTTACAGAGTCTACGCAGACAAAGACTTTGACCTTCTAATAGAAAAGCTTCGTATATCAAAGGATAATCTCTTTAGGACTGTGCAGAGGTTTCTTATTGAAAGGCTTCATATGAGGGAAGGTGTGTTCTCCTTCACACCCGGTTTTGTTAAATACGATTCCACCTATCCAGTGGCATACCCTATTGAAAATATAATAATGATGGCATCCCGTACTCTTAGTCCGGAGGAGGTCGAAAGGAAGATATCTGATGAACTTATCGTCTTTGAACCAGTGGAAGGTTCTGAGGAGAAATTAAAGAAGGTAGAGCTTACTCCAGAGGAGAAAAAGGTCTTTTCCCTTATAGATGGTGAGAGGACAGTATATGACATAAGAAAGGATTCTGGTCTTGACAATCTCACAGTAGACAGAGCTCTCTATGGCTTTCTTGCCCTTGGAGTTATAAAGAGAAAGAGAAAGGAAAAGAAACAAAAACCTTCAATAGCTCTTGACCTTTTAATGAAGATAATAGAAAGAATAAAAGAGTTATGATGAAGGCTGTAAAGAAGAAAAAGAAAATAAAAATAGTAATTGCTGGACCCTTTGCAGCAGGCAAGACGCAGTTTATAGAGACAGTTAGTGAGATAAAACCTGTCAAAACAGAACGGAAAACGCAGGCAGTTGGTGAAAAGAATGTAAAAGAATACACCACCGTTGCAATGGACTTTGGAAAAATTCGTATAGACGATGAGCACGAGCTGTATCTCTTTGGCACGCCAGGTCAGTCAAGGTTTGACTTCATGTGGGAGATACTGGGTGAGGGTGCTCTTGGGATAATAATACTTGTAGACAGCACGGACCCTTCCACTTTCCACGAGGCAAGGAAAATAATAAACTTCTTCCAGTCTCGCTTTCCAGTTCCCATGGTGGTAGGTGCTAACAAACAAGACCTACCCAATGCATGGCCACCAGAGGATGTGGCTTTCGCTCTTGATATAAGCGAGGATGAAGGTATACCCGTATTACCTGTTTCCGCAATAGACAAGGAAAGTGTCAAGAAAGTGCTTCTTGCTCTGCTTGAGATAATAAGAGAAGAGCTATCCGCTTAAGGAAAGGTCGCCAGCCCCTTTAGCGCTAAAGTTTCCTCAAATCCCATCATAAGGTTAAAGTTTTGCACCGCTTGAGAAGATGCACCTTTGCCCAAGTTGTCTATAACGCTTATAACTTCAAGGATGGAGGTTTCTCTGTGGTAGTGTAGGTATAAAAGGCAATAGTTGGTTCCTACCACGTGTTTAAGGTGTGGAGGCTCTTGAGAAATAAATACAAAAGGTTCCCCTTCGTATGTTTCCTTATAAAGGCTAACAAAGTCCAGCTCTTCACATCTTGTATATACCTTTGCCATCATTCCACGCACTGCAGGTATCACCTGTGGTGTAAACCTTAGCTTAACACCTTTACCATATACCCTCTGAATAACATCCTCCATTTCTGGTGTGTGTCTGTGCTTTTCCACAGAGTAGGCAAAGGTGTCTCCTTCCATCTCTGGGTAGTGAAACTTCTGACTGGTTTTTCTTCCTGCACCAGAAACTCCAGAGAGGGCATCAACGATAACGAAGTCTATTTCAATACCTTCTTTAAGAAGAGGATATAGAGCAAGCAAAGTTGCGGTAGGATAACACCCTGGGTTTGCCACAAGCTGGGCGGTTTTTATGCTTTCTCTGAAAAGCTCTGGCAGTCCATAAACAGCCTTATCCAAAAGCTCCGGATGAGTATGCTCAAAGCCATAATATTCGGGATACTTGCTACTATCCAATATCCTGTATGCACCGGAGAGGTCTATAACCCTTTTGTTCCTTTTGAGAAGCTCCGGAACGAGCTCAAGGGAGGTTTCGTGAGGAAGACAAAGGAAGGCTATGTCAAAGTCCTCTTCGGGCTCTGTGGTAAGAAACATAGAACCCAAGGAAGTGGGCAGAAAGGACGGAAAAACCTCAGAGAGCCTTTTACCTGCGTAAGATTGAGAGGTTAAGGAAACTATCTTAACATATGGATGCTCCAAAAGTATCCTTAGGAGCTCAGCTCCGGTATACCCTGTTGCACCATAGACGCATACTTTTATCTCTTGCTCCATCTGTAAGCTTTTCTTGCCTTCATAAGACCATACTTCTTCCTTTCCTTTTCCCTTGCATCTCTCTTTAGTAAGCCTGCCTTCTTTAGGGTAGCTCTCAAGTCTGGGTTGTATTTAAGCAGAGCCTTGGCAATACCATACATTATAGCTTCCGCCTGACCACTTATGCCTCCACCGCTCACCGTTGCGTATATACCAAACCTTCCTTCAAGACCGGTGAGCTTTAGAGGATACAGGACTTTTAGATAAAGTGTTTCCCTTTGTAGGTAATCCTTTAGAGGATATTCCTTCCCGCTTTCCTTTACCTTTACAATTTGCTTGTCTGTTCCTCTAACAAGCCATACCCTCGCAACGCTTTCCTTTCTTCTGCCAGTGCCATAAAAAGAGTTATCAAATCCTATCTTGAAGTCCTTAAGCTTTAAGCTCATGCCTCAACCTCCAATATTTTGGGTTGTTGGGCTACGTGAGGGTGCTCAGAGCCTCTGTAGACTTTTAGCCTCTTTAGCATTCTGTGCCCCAGCCTGTTTTTCGGAAGCATTCTCTTTACCGCAAGTCTTATTACTTCCTCTGGTTTGTGTTCAAGCATCCAGGCAAGAGTTCTTTCCTTTAAACCACCAGGGTAGTTGCTATGGAAATAGTATTTCTTCTGCTCCAATTTTTTGCCGGTGACAACCACCTTGTCCGCATTAAGGACTATCACAAAATCTCCGCAGTCCACGTCTGGTTGGTAATAGGGCTTGTGTTTTCCCATTAAAACCCTTGCTATTTGAGAGGCTAACCTGCCAAGGATTTTACCTTGTGCATCTACAACCCACCAACTTCTTACTACATCTTCCTTTCTAACATGATAGGTCTTCATGCTTCTTCTCCTTATAAGGACTTTCAAGAATTATACATTATACCACAAATCACCTCTCCGCTTGCAATTTATATCCCCCTTCCATCCATCCTTCAGGATAATACCAGTCTTTAAAGGACCTATAACCTAAGGCTTTTAGCTTTGAACCGAGCCTTGTTTCTTGTGGCTCTTTGCCTGCCTTTAACTCCCTTAAAGTTTGAATGTCTTCGTAGTATTCCACAAAGACTCTTCTGAAGTATTTTGCAATTATGCGATATAGCTCATCTTCAAGGGGTGAACCAAAGAACTGAGGCTCTATGTGGAAAAGCTCTACCCACTCTTTCCAATAGGGCTTTCTACCGTAGAAGGCTTTTATAAAGAGCAGTCTTTTACCATCCTTACCTATAGTTATATTTTCCTCTTCTACAAACCTACCACCTTCTACCTTGAGAAGTTGAAAATGCATAGCTAAGTCTTTTTTGAAAGCTTCCATAGTCTATAATTATAAGATTATGCATCACCTAACTCCAGAACAGATAGCGGAGCTAAAGGAAGACCTTCTAAGGATGAGGGAGAGGATAATAAGGCATGCGGAAGAGCAAATAAGAGACCCCTCAAACGTTTCCTTTGAAGGTGGTGATGAAATAGACAGGGCAAGCATAGAGACTGGAAGGTATATAAACCTACAGAGGATAAAGACCAGAGAGCTAAAACTCCTGCGTAAGATAGACTATGCTCTTATGAAAATGGAGCAGGGCACGTATGGTATATGCGAAAGTTGTGGAGCTCTTATACCCTTTGAAAGGCTAAAGGCAAGACCAGTAACCACTATGTGTATAAATTGTAAAGAGCTGGAAGAGGAAGGAGAGCATGAGTGAAAGTTGGATGTTTCCAAGGGTAAGCAGACTTCCTAAGTATGTTTTTGCTATGGTTAATGAGCTAAAGTATAAGCTAAGGCGTGAGGGAGAAGATATTGTGGACCTTGGCATGGGAAACCCAGATATTCCTCCTGCAAACCATATAGTGGAAAAGCTTTGTGAGGTAGCAAGAAGAGACAACGTGCATGGCTATTCCGCTTCAAAGGGAATTCCAAGGCTCAGAAAAGCCATATGTGATTTCTATCGCAGGAGGTATGGTGTGGAGCTTGACCCAGAGAAGGAAGCCATACTCACCATCGGCGCAAAAGAAGGCTACTCGCATCTTATGTTGGCAATGCTTGAACCAGGTGATACGGTGCTTGTTTCCAACCCCACCTACCCCATACACTACTACGCACCCATCATAGCAGGCGGTGATGCCATATCTGTTCCCATAATACCCGACGAGGGAGAGGACTTTGAGGAAAGCTTTTTAAGAAGAATTCATGACACACTCAAAGCTTCTTTTAGAAAACCACGGGCTATAGTGCTCAGCTTTCCCCATAACCCTACCACCCTTTGTGTAAGCCTTGACTTTTTCAGAGAGATGGTAAAGTTGGCAAAAAGAGAAGAAGTTTGGCTTATTCATGACTTTGCCTATGCAGACCTGGGTTTTGATGGATATGAACCTCCCAGCATACTTCAGGTAGAAGGTGCAAAAGAAGTGGCGGTGGAACTCTACTCCATGTCAAAGGGTTTTTCTATGGCAGGCTGGCGTGTTGCCTTTATGGTAGGCAACGAGATTCTTATCAAAAACCTTGCACACCTAAAGAGCTACCTTGACTATGGTGTTTTTACTCCCATTCAGGTTGCCTCCATAATAGCTCTTGAAAGCCCGTATGAGATAGTAGAGAAGAACAGGGAAGTCTACAGGAAAAGAAGGGATGTGTTGGTAGAAGGGTTAAACCGCATAGGATGGCATGTGGAAAAGCCAAAGGGAAGCATGTTTGTCTGGGCTAAAATTCCCTCATGGATTGGTATGAACTCCTTAGACTTTTCTCTATTTCTTTTGAAAGAAGCCAAGGTGGCGGTATCTCCTGGTATAGGCTTTGGTGAATACGGCGAAGGTTATGTGAGGTTTGCCCTTGTGGAAAACGAGCATAGGATAAGACAGGCGGTAAGAGGTATAAAGAGAGCATTTGAGAAGTTCACACAAAAGGTATGAGAGACAATAGGGAGCTGATAACATGGTTTTTTATGGCTAAAACTCCACTTGAAAGGCGTAGGAACTTCCTTTAAGCCCTTGCGATAAAGTAAGCATGCACCTCCTGTGCACCAACAGACATTAAGAGGTAAGCAAGCCTTTGTATGGTAGAGCCAGTGGTTAGCAAGTCATCTACTACCAGCACCCTCTTGTCTTCAAGAAAGTCAATGAGCTCCTCTTTCAGTCTATGTCCCAAGACCGCCCTTTGTCTTTTTTCTGCATTCAGAAAAGCCATAGGCTTGTGCATATCACTTCTTTTGAAAACTTTCATGTATGGCACACCCGCACCTATAAGTATATATTCCACGTGGTTAAAACCCCTTATCCATAGTCTTCTAAGGTTTAAAGAAGGGAAAGTGATTATGTCTGGATTTGTCTCTTCTATATACTCCCATAGATGCTCCCTTATTGCTTTGCCAAGAAGTAGTGCAAGGCTTTTGGAGCTTTTAAACTTCATATTGTGAACTATTTCCTTTAGGACACCTTCATACTTGCCAAAAACCCTGTATGAAACCACATACTCAAGCCTATTTGAATAATCCATTGGATGGATAGGCTTTATAGACCCAAGACATTCATCGCACAGGTAGCCTTGAGAAAGACCCACAAAGACCTTTCCACAAGAGATACACCTCTCTGAAGACAACCCAAGCCTCTGCAAAAGTCCTATCATATATAACCCTCCCTTCTAAGAGATATATAGCCTTTTTTGTTTACTATGAGGTGGTCAAGAAGTTCAAAGCCTATAAGTTGACAGGCATCTTTAAGCCTCTTTGTAAACTCTATGTCTTCTCTTGAAGGCTTTAGTTCACCCTTTGGATGGTTGTGTGCTATGAGTATAGAGTAGCAAGCGGTGTTTATAGCATGGTAAAGAATTTCCTTTGGCTCTGCGTGCAAAGCGTTCATCCTACCTATGGCTATAATCTCATGGGCTATCAACTTGTTGGTAGGAGTGAGATATAGGGCTATGAGGTGTTCCCTACGTTCGTCCATCATATTTTTCAAAAACCTATAAGCATCCTCTGGGTTATTTATATAAACACCTTCGTATGGGTCGTTTATTCTTTTTGCAAGCTCCAATATTGCTTTTATTTGACATGCCTTTGCCTCACCTATACCCTTAAAGCTTTTCATAATCTCACCTATAGTCATCCTGCTTAGCTTTTGCCATCCAACCTTTACTATCTCCGCAGATAAACTAAGCACGTCCCTTTCCCTTGTGCCAGAGCCAAGTATAATAGCCAAGAGCTCCTCTTCTGTAAGACTGTCCGCTCCCACTCTGAGCATTTTCTCTCTTGGCTTTAGGTCTTCTGGAAGCTCCTTTAGACTTTTGACCTTTTTATACATGCTTTTCTATCCTTACCTTTATTATCCTCCTTTCATCCCTCTGGAGCACCTTAAAGCGATAGCCTTCATATTCTACAACTTGACCCTTCTCGGGAAATCCTTTAAGCATAAAGGAAATAAAGCCTCCCAAGGTTGTATAGGGTCCCTCTGGAAGTTTTATATTTAGAAGCCTTTCTATTCTTTCCTTTTCAATACCACCCTCTGCTATCCATATATCCTTTTCTATTTCCACTATATCCTCATCCTCCTCAGTTTTTCCTTCACAGGGACCACCTATTAGGTAGCTTTGAAGGTCATCCCATGTGATAATTCCTAAGATATTCCCCCTTTCGTCCACTACAACACCCATCTGCTCCTTACTCCTTTTGAAGGATTCAAAGACCTTATCAAGGGTAGTAAACTCCGAAAAGTAATGAATAGGTCTTATGAGTTCTCTTATAAACCCTGCATGCTTGCTCTGGATAAGGTCAAAGAGGTCCACATATCCCACTATTTGGTCAACCCTTTTTTTGTAAACGGGAAGCCTCCTGTATTGACTTTCCTTCATGAGAAACATAACCTGTTCAAGGCTGGCGTTTTCCTCCACCATTACCACCTCTTTTATGGGTTTTATCTCCTCTGTTACAAAGAGGTCTCTCATAGTTATGCTTTGCAGGGCTATACGCAGGCTTTCCTCCTTGTTTGCAATCTGCTCCATAAGTTTTATAAGGTCTTCCCTTTCAAGTTTCTCTTGGTATATGTTCCTGAAGGTGTTGGTGATAAACCTACTTACAGACTTTGAGAGGATAAGTATGGGTTTTGTAAAAATCTTCAGCTTACTCAAGAGCCAAAGAGAAGGTAGCACAAGCCTTTCCGCATGTTTTTGAAATAGGCTTTTAGGAAGTAGTTCTCCAAAAAGCAGTGTAAATACCACAAGGCTCGCAGAGAAAAGCACTTCAAAGCCTTTTATAAAAGGTAGATAATCGGATAGTTCTATAACCGCCAAGGTGTAAAAAGTAGAAGCAAAAACTATACTAACCGTGTATCCAAGCATGGTGAGAGTTATGTATTCCTCTGGGTTTTCATAAAAATCCTTCAGAAACTCCTGCTTTGTCTTTCTGTATAGGTTCATTACCCTTCCCCTATCCACGCTCACAAGGGCTATTTCAGAGCCAGCAAAAAAAGCCTCAAGAAGCACAAAGAAAAACACGCCAAGAAGAAAGCCTAAGACTTCCATCCTAACACTACCCTCTCCTGTCCCGAGTAGTCTTTAATTATATTTACCTTAAACCCCTTTTCCTCAAAGAGTTTTTTGACCACTTCTCCTTGGTCATGACCTATCTCAAAGGCTATAAGTCCTCTGGGCTTAAGGTAGTTATCTATAGCTTTGGCTATCCTCTCGTAAAATTCCCAACCCTTTTCCCCACCTATGAGCGAAGTATAACCCTCAAGTTTAACACCTACTGGAAGGCTTTCCCAATGCTCCTCTGGAATGTAAGGTGGATTTGAAAGGATTAGGTCAAAGGGATAAGGCTTTATGGGACTAAAGAGGTCTCCTCCCACGAGGAAAAACCTCTCTAAAACACGATGCCTAAGGGCATTTTTCTTTGAAAGCCTTAGGGCTTCCAAGTTTATATCCACTCCTATTATACGGAGGTTTGACCTCTCACATAGTAGGCTTACGCTTATACATCCAGTGCCTACACCCAGCTCAAGACCAACCATAGGCTCCCCTTTAGGAAGTCTTTTGAGGACTTCTTCTACAAGCACTTCTGTCTCTGGTCTTGGTATAAGGACACCTTCTTTTACAAAAAAGCTCCTCCCGTAGAAATCCCATTCTCCCAAAATATACTGAAGAGGATAGCCTTCCTCAATCCTTTCTAAGTCTTTGAGGAAGCTCTCTATGACCTGCAAGGGAACTTCAAGGTCTTCCATAAAGTAGATATCCTTATGGTTTACTTTCAGATGGTGTGCCAGAAGGAGCTGTTTGTCCCTGAGGGTTGCTCTGCTGGGTTTGGACAGGAGGTCTTTTATCTTCATCCCTTATAAGTGAGCCTCTCTTTGAAGGATGGGTTAGGGCAAGGAGTATGGCTAAAGCCATAAGGGAAAAGCCAAGCCAGTAGGTTATTTTTGTTAGGATTGTATCCACTCCGCCTGGTCCAAACACACCCTGTCCCATTCCACCGAAGGCTGTTCCCACATCCCCTCTGCTTCTTTGCATAAGCACTACTATAATTAACAAAAAGGCGACAACTATAAAAACTGTAAGAAGTAGGTAATACATAGCTACTATTATACAAGCTCTCCGTCCTTTAGCCTATAGATTCTGTCAAAGTAGGGTTTTAGTTCTTCGTTATGGGTTGCCACTAACATGGTAAGACCTCTTTCTTCCCTTAGTTTAAGGAAGAGGTCAAAAATCCTCTTACCCTCTGCAAGGTCAAGGTTGCCTGTAGGTTCGTCTGCGAGCAGAATCTTTGGGTCAAGCATAAGAGCCCTTCCAATAGCTACCCTTTGCTGTTCACCACCTGAAAGCTGACTGGGTCTGTGTTTTAGCCTGTGAGAAAGTCTTAGATATTCAAGTATCTGAAGTGCTTTCTCTTCTGGTCTTTCAACGCCAGCCAACTGTCCTATGAGGGTTAGGTTCTCTAAAACATTGAAGTCTTCCAAAAGGTAGTAAAACTGAAAGATAAAGCCCAAATGCCTTTGCCTAAAAGAAGCAAGCTGGTCTTCGTCCATAAGATGTATGCTTTGACCCATAACGTATATTTCCCCTTTTGTGGGTTTTTCAAGCCCTGCGGTTATATGAAGCAATGTGCTCTTGCCAGACCCAGAAGGTCCCATAAGACCTACTATCTCCCCTTCAAAGACCTCAAGGCTAATATTCTTAAGGGCTTGGACTTCACCTGAATAAATTTTCCAAAGATTTTTTATCTGTATTATCCTATTCATTCCTCAACACCCTTACTATGCTTTCCTTGCCCGCTCTGTAGGCAGGAAGGAGGCTTGCCAAAAGAGAGAGTATTAGAGCACCCAAAAGGGTGAAAAGGATGTCAGTTATTTCAAAATAAACAGGCACATGGTCCATAAGGTATACGTCCGCAGGCACTCTAATGAGTCTGTATTCGTTTATAAGATAACCTCCCAATAGAGAAAGTAGAAAGCCTACAATAGTCCCAGAAATGCCTAACATAAGACCTTGAAGAAGAAATATGAACACTACCTGTCTTTTCCTTAGTCCAAAAGTTCTCAAAATCGCTACGTCTTTTACTTTTTCTCTTACCTTCATGAAAAGAAGACTTGTTATATTGAAAGATGCTATAACTATCATAAGCATAAGCACAAAGAATATTCCCACCTTCTCAAGCTGTAGGGCGTTAAAAAGAGGCTTATTTAGGTCTATCCATGAACGGACTATTGAAACATTACCAAGCATCTTTTCCAATTCTTCTTTTACTTCTTGAGCCTTATAGGGGTCTCTTAGATATATTTCATAGCCTGCGAGCTGATAGGTATCACCGAAAAAGTCCACGGCGGTTTGCCTATCCATGACAATGGTAGCGTAATCCTGGTCAAAGACGCCCTTTTGGAATATTCCTTCCACCACAAAAGTCCTTGCTCTTGGAACTATACCAAATGGAGTGCGTGTCCCCATAGGCGACAGCACCACAACCTCATCACCTACCCTAATCCCAAGTATGTCCGCAAGCCCACTTCCTACGAGAATGCCTTCCTTTAAATTCAATCCGTATATTTTGTAGGCATCCTCCGGCTTTAAGGCTTTTACACCCACACTGCTTAACTTGCCTTCTTTTGATATAAGTCCATTGTAGAGCAGGACTGAGTAAAACTTTTCTACGCCCTTGGTTTGAGCTATTACCTTATCGTATTCCTTATCCTCTTCATAGCGGAGAAAACTTACTATTATGTGGGGTGATGCGGAAAGGATTTTCTCTCTGAGTGCTTGCTGGAAGCCGGCAAAAACTCCCATAGTAAGAAGAAGGGCACTTACACTCAAAACAACCCCAAGGAAGGCTATAAAAGATACAAGCAAGGTTGTTCCTCTGCTGGAAAGAAGATATCTCAAGGAAAGCCTAAAAATTGGCATCATATTGACTTTAACTGCTCCAATATTCTTCTTTGTTTTTGCAATAAAAGAATCATAGTTTTATTATACCCTCCTCTGTTATTATTGCGGTTATGTTTTCTGGTGGTGTTATATCAAAGGCAAGGTGAAGAGCAGGAGAATCCTCGGGAGCTATGGGAATGCCTCTTATAAACTTTACCTCTTTCTCACTTCTTTCCTCTATAACTATATTATCCCCTGTAGTGTATGGGTCAAAGGTAGACTTTGGTGCTACCACATAAAAGGGTATTCCATGAGCCTTTGCAAGCACCGAAAGAGCGTATGTGCCTATCTTATTTGCCACATGGTAGTCCCTTGTTATTCTGTCCGCACCAACCAAAACACAGTCCACTAAACCCTTCTTCATGAGAAAGCCAGCGGTGGAGTCGGTTATGAGCTTATGGGGTATGCCTTCTTTTAAAAGTTCCCATGCGGTTAGTCTTGACCCTTGAAGATATGGTCTTGTTTCATCTACCCACACAAAAATATTCTTTCCTGCGTAATGTGCGGACCTTATAACCCCAAGGGCAGTTCCCCAGCCAGCGGTTGCCAAAGCACCAGTGTTGCAGTGGGTTAGCACCCTTGCACCATAGGGAATTAGAGCTTGACCTATCTCTCCCATTCTTCTGTTGGCTTGGTAGTCCTCTTCTTCTATGGCTTTTGCCTCCTCTTCAATGTCTTTTCCTTCTTCAAAGGCTCTTTTCATTCTGTCCAGTGCCCAAAAGAGGTTATAAGCGGTGGGTCTTGTGTTTTTAAGGGTTTCGTAGACCTTCTCTGGATTCTCTCCTGCCTTTACACCAAGGACAAAGCCATAAGAGGCAACGCATCCAATAGCAGGTGCTCCTCTTACAGCCATATCCCTTATGGATTGTGCAACTTCTCTATAGTCTCTCAAGTTTAGCCATACTTCTTTGTCAGGAAGCTCCCTTTGGTCCAACAATTGAAGTGCATCACCTTTCCAGTGGAAGGCTCTAACTTCCATAGCTATATAAAAATAAACGAGCTATAATTATACCAAGCTTGAGGGGAGGAAAATGGAAACAAGAAGTATAGAAAGCCTGCTACAAGATATGGAAGTCAGTCAACATAGCCTCTCCAGATACGCTAACGCATCCTTTGAAGACATACTTTTTGAGACATTTGAAGGAGTTCATACAAGCAAACAAGCACATCCAAAGGACTTAAGTCAGAACGAGCCAGATAAGGTTTCGGAGAAAATAAACCACATACTTTAGACTTTGAAAAGCCTAAGCTTACTTAGAAGCTCAAGCAACACTTTGGTAAAGTATACATTAGATACAAGAGAAGCTATAGTTCCTATGGTGAGAGTTGTCGCAAAACCCTTTACTGGTCCACTACCAAACTGGAAGAGTATAAGTGCTGCAACAAGGAGTGTTATATGTGTATCCCACACAGCACTTAGAGCTCTCCTATAGCCCAATTCAATGGATTTCCTTATGCTATTGCCCAGCCTAAGCTCTTCCTTTACCCTTTCAAATATGAGCACGTTTGAGTCTACCGCTATGCCCATGTTGAGTATTACGCCTGCAATTCCCGGAAGCGTTAGCGTGCCACCCAATAGCACAAGCCCAGCCCATAGCATCAAGGCGTTCAAAATTATGGAAAAGGTGGCGGTGATGCCTGCGGTTTTGTATCTGGCTATGAGTATAAACACAAGCAGTAAGAAGCCCGCCACGCCTGCCTTTATCCCCTGTTCTATGGCATCCCTTCCCAAGGAGGGACCTACTACGCTCTCTTGCAAAAACTGAACCTTTGTGGGAAGAGCACCTGCCCTTAGCACTACAGCAAGTTCTCTGGCTTCTTCTGGTGTGAAATTTCCACTTATTTGACCTCTGTCGCTTATCCTACTTCTTATGACCGGTGCGGATATTACCCTTTTGTCAAGCACTATGGCGAGCCTTCTGCCGATATTTTGCTCTGTAGCCTTTGCAAAGGCTTCTGCACCTTTACCTGTTAGCTCAAAGCCTACCGCTGGCATGCCAAACTCGTCGGTGGTAGTATAAGCGGTCTTTAGGTCTGCACCAGTTATAACAGGAACTTTCTCCAAAAGAAACCACTCATCGCCTGTCTGGTCTGGTAAAAGCTCATAGTCCTTTGTGAGCTTTTCTATGAGAACCTCTCTTGGTCCAGAGTCCACCACCAACTTTAGCTCCAAAAGTGCAGTCCTTCCCACTATGGACTTTGCCCTTTGAATATCCAACACACCGGGAAGCTCCACCAGTATTCTATCTGTGCCTATGCGCGTTATAACAGGTTGGACCACACCAAGCTCGTCAATTCTTTTGCGAAGCACCTCTATGGTCTGTGTAAGTACACCGCTTTTAAGCTGTTCCACCTCTGAGTCTTTAAATCTTATAAGCACCTCACCCTTTTGTCTTTCTGCAACCGTAAACCTTGGAAAGTCTTTTTCTATTATGGAAAAGAGCCTCGTATACTGTCCTTCATCAAGAAGCTCTACCCTTATGCCCTCTTTACTTGCAACCACGTCAAGAATCCTTATTCCCTCTTCCCTGAGCTTTTGCTCTATGTCCCTTGAGAGTCTTTCATATTCTTGTTCAAGGCTGTAGTTTATATCTGGCTGGATAACCATGGATATGCCACCCTTGAGGTCAAGACCAAGGTTTATAGGCTTTAGGAGTATGACCGCTACGGAAAGAGAAAAGACAAGTAATAAAAGCAAAAGGTTAACCTTTAAATCCTTCATTGCTAACCTTCATATTTTACACAACTTTTCCTAAGAAAGAGTTTAAATGAAACATATAGCACTCAAGGACTTTCTGTGCGTGCTCTTTTAGCGTGGTATGTTTTTTGGTGTCTTCCTCCCCTAACAGCTCTAATGCGGTCTTGTATAGCTCTTCCTCGTCTCTAACACAAAAGCCGAGCCCAATCTTTTCCAAAAAAGCCCTAAGCTCTCCTACCTTGTGGGTATAGGGTCCGTAAAGCACAGGCTTTCCAAAGTAGGCAGGTTCAAGGAGGTTATGCCCTCCTACAGGGACAAGCGTTCCACCCACGAAGCTAACCTTTGCGTATCTATACATTGAAAAAAGCTCGCCAAGGGTATCAAGCACAAGCACATTCCATCCTTCTTCTTCCTTACTTCTTAAACTTGCCCCCAAGTTTTGAAAAAGCCTTAAGACTTCTGTAGCCCTGCTTATATGTCTTGGTGCTATTAGGAGCTTGACTTCTTTGAGTTCCTTTACAAGCCTTTCGTATACCCTTTTTATGACTTCCTCTTCTCCTGGATGGGTGCTACCTGCCACGAGGAGTTTTGAAGTTTCCAACTTTATCTCTACAGGTGGTGGTTCTTCAAGGACAAATTTAAGATTGCCACAGGCAAACACCTCAGATATTCCGTAAGACCTAAACTTCTCTGCATCCCTCTCTTCCCTCGCCAATATTAGAGAAAACCTTTTGGACAATAGCCTTTCTAACATACCTCCCTTTGCATAGGCGTTTAGCCAAACCTTTGGAGCTTTGGTTGACAAGAGGAGAAAGGGCCATAGCTCCCTTTCCATGATTAAAATAGCACTGGGTCTTATCCTTTTTTCAAAACTTTTTACAAAGGGTGGAAGGTCCAGTGGTAGCCTATAGAGTTCATGAAAGTAGCCCTTGCCCTCTTGGCTTTGTAAATACCTTTTCGCCCGTGGAGAGAAGTAGGTGAGGGTTATGTGATGGTCTTTATAAAGCCTCTTGAGGAGTGGCTTTGCGGTGTTAAACTCTCCTACGCTTGCGGTGTGAAACCAGAGCCTACCTTTCCCTCTTTCCACTTATGAACTCTTCCACCATTTTCCTTGCCTGCCAATCGGGATACTGCACCGGAGGATGCTTCATGGTGTAGGCACTTATGGAGTATAAGGGTCCACCTATGCCTCTGTCTCTGGCAAGCTTACAGCATCTTATGGCATCTATCATAGAACCAGCACTGTTTGGAGAGTCCTCCACATCCAGCTTTAGCTCCACATACATGGGCACATCGCCAAAAAGCCTTCCCTCAATGCGTATATAGGCTATTTTTCTGTCCTTTAGCCATGGAACCCAGTCAGAAGGTCCTATGTGGATGTTGTAGGGGTCCATCTCGTAAGGAATTAGCGAGGAGACCGCCTGAGTTTTTGAGACCTTTTTTGTCTTAAGCCTTTCCCTCTCAAGCATATTAAGAAAGTCTGTATTTCCACCAAAGTTTAGCTGGTATGTCCTGTCAATCTTCACCCCTCTGTCAAGGAAGAGTTGAACCAAAGTCCTGTGGACTATAGTTGCACCTACTTGAGACTTTATGTCGTCTCCAACCACTGGAATGCCTGCCTTTTCAAACTTCTCCGCCCACTCTGGGTCAGAGACTATAAAGGCAGGCATGCCGTTTATAAAGGACACTCCCGCCTCAAGGCATGCCCTTGCGTAGAACCTTGCCGCTTCCTCAGCGCCAACTGGAACATAGTTTATAAGCACATCCGCATTGGTTTCTTTCAAAATCCTTACCACATCCTCAAGCTCATCCTCCTTTTCCTCAGAAAGCACAAAGCTCCTTTCTGGAGGGTAGTTTGCCATATGACTTGCATATCCATCCAAAACCTTGCCCTTTCTCACTATAACGCCTGTCTTTGGCACGTTAGGTTCAAAAACCGTGGTGCAGTTAGGAGGTGAAAAAATAGCTTCAGAGACATCTTTCCCCACCTTTCTGGCATCAATATCCCATGCGGCAACTATTTCAATATCCCATGGCTTATAACCACCCACATCCTCAAACATCAAACCACTTACATCATCTCTGTGCTTTGCGTAGTAATAAATACCTTGAATAAGGCTACTGGCACAGTTTCCTACGCCTGCTATTGCTACTCTTATCTTTGACATTTCTACCTCCGTAAAGGCTTATAATATTATAGCAAGATGAAGGTGCTTATAGTCTTTTACTCAAAACTGCTTCAGGATAGCGAGCTTTTGCAAAAGGTTGTAGACAAGGTAAATATCCTAAAGAAACTCATAGGACCAGACAGCCTTTATGCGGTAATAACCACGGAGATGAAGGATTTTATAGACAAATTTCCAGACCTTGTTTTTATAAGAAACGATAGGGGGACATTTCTCTATGGGCTATATAAAGGGCTTAGGAAACTAAGGGGCAACGATGTGCTTGTGCTTGACCCTTCTCAGGTAATAAGTTTGGATAAACTTAAGGAATTCATTGCCAAAAGAAGACAAAACGCACTATATTCAGAAAATGGTAAATGGAAAGGTATTGCACTTGTGAGATTGATAGACCTTGATTATCTTATAAGGACTTTGGAAGGCTTTTTGGGAGAGGAAAAAGAGCTAACTGCGGTAATGGAAAAGGTTAAGCAGGAGTATGGTATACAATATGAAACTCTTTAAGGAGGAAAGCGATGGATGAGATTCTTGTTGGTAAGTATGTGGTAAAGACAGACAGGTATTACACAAAAGACCACGAATGGGCTCTTGTAAAGGGAAATAAGGCTTGGATAGGTATAACGGATTACGCCCAAAGGGAGCTTGGAGATGTGGTCTATGTGGACCTTCCTCAGGTGGGAGAAACCTACGAAGCTGGTGATACCATTGCCAACGTAGAATCGGTAAAGAGCGTATCACCTATATACTCACCCCTCTCTGGAACTGTGGTGGAGGTAAATGAAACCCTAAGTGATGAGCCACATCTTATAAACGAGTCTCCTTACGAGGATGGGTGGCTTGCGGTTATAGAGCTTTCTGACCCTATGGAGGTGGAAGACCTTATGCCTGCAGAAGACTACGCACAGCTTCTTGTGGAGATAGTAAAGGATGAGAAGGGAGAGACAATAAAGCTGGAACTACCCGAGGAAGAGGAAGAGAGGTTTGAAGAATCCCTTGAGGCTCTGCCAGAGGAGGAGTTGGGCTACGAAGAGAAGGAAAGGTAAATGCACATTCCCCATTCAAAGGAAGAGACACAAAGACTTCTGAAAGAGCTTGGTCTTGAAAGCCTTGAAGAACTCTTCTCCCACATAGACCCATCGCTTCTTTCAAAGCCAGAGCTTCCAGCACCAAAGAGCGAAGAGGAGCTAAGGAGATACTTCAAAGACCTAAGCAAGAAAAACATACCACTTATTTCCTTTGCAGGCTTTGGCTCTTACGATAGGATAATTCCGTCGGTAATATGGCAAGTCCTTAACAGAGGCGAGTTTCTTACCGCGTATACTCCTTACCAGCCAGAGGTTTCTCAGGGGACGCTTCAAGCACTCTTTGAATACCAAACACTAATTTGTGAGCTCACAGGTATGGAAGTCGCCAACGCAAGCATGTATGATGGGGCATCCGCATTAGCGGAAGCTGTCCTAATGGCAAGGGCTATAAGGGGCAGGGGTAAAAGGGTAGTCTTAAGCGAGGGAGTAAACCCCCTCTATAGAAGAGTGGTAAATACATACCTAAGAGGCTACATGGATGAGATTGAAATATGTTCGCTTACTCAAGAGGGCTATACAGACCTTGAGAGGCTTGAGGGTTTGCTAAAGGATGGAGAAGCACACGCCTTGGCGGTGCAGTATCCTAACTTTATGGGTTTTGTGGAACCTCTTGGAGAAATAGTGAGTCTTTCAAAGAAGTATGAAGTCCCCATTGTAGTAGTTGCAGACCCTATAGCCTTGGCAATTCTTAAGCCTCCTGGTGAGTTTGGTGTGGACATTGTGGTGGGAGAAGGTCAGCAGATGGGCGTGCCTATGAACTTTGGAGGACCATATGCGGGCTTTTTTGCGGCAAAGTCAGAGCATCTCAGGAAGATGCCCGGAAGGCTTGTGGGTATGGCAGAAGACATAGAGGGCAAAAGAGCCTTTACCCTGGTGCTACAAACAAGGGAACAGCACATAAGAAGAGAAAGGGCAACCTCCAACATATGCACCAACCAAAACCTTATAGCCTTAGCAAACCTGCTATATATGGTCTTGCTCGGAAAGGAGGGTATGAGGGAGATAGCCAAGCAGAGCCTATCAAAGGCTTTATATCTCAAAAGAAGGCTTCTTGAAATAGGCTTTGAGGAAGTCTACAAGGGAAAGCATCTTTGGGAGTTTCCACTAAGACATGAAAGGGCGGAGGAGCTTTATCAAAGGGCTTTGAAGGCAGGCTTTCTTGCCGGCGTGCCTTTGGAAGGGTTTGGATACCACAAGACCCTACTCTTTGCCATTACTGAAAAGAGGACAAAAGAGGAGATGGATAGCTTAGTGGATGCTATAAGATATAGTTAACTACCAATCAAAAGGCACAATATCCACCTGTTGACCTGCCTTTAGTTCATGCACCCCTTCGTATACTACCATATAACAGTTAGCATCCACATATGAGGTAAGCATGTGAGACTGAGTTTTGGGAGAATAATCGCAAAATAGCCTACCATCCTTCTCCACATACCTCGCTCTTACGAACTCTCTTCTTTCCGCATCCTTCCTTGAAAAATCCCTAAGAAGCTCTGCCTTTAGAAACTTGGGTCTATGTTCTTCTACTCCCTGCATTTTCAAAAGGGCTGGTTTAACAAGCATATCAAAAGCCATAGCACAGGATACAGGATTGCCCGGCAGACCAAAGAAGAGGGTCCTGCCTTTTTTGGCAAAAAGCACAGGTTTTGCAGGCTTTATCCTTAGCTTGTGGAAGACCACCTCAAAACCCATATCCTTTACCAACTTATGGACAAAATCCTTCTCTCCTGCGGAGACTCCACCTGTGGTAATAAAGACATCGTAATCTTCCACCCTTTGGAGGACCTCCTTTATACTCTCGGGTTCATCCCCTATTATCCCTAACTGGTGCACTTCACAACCGAGTTCCCTTGCCCTTGCATACAGAAGGTGATTGTTTGTGCTTCTTATCTGTGACGGTTTTTCTATGGGTTCTCCCGGCTCTTTTATCTCGTCGCCAGTGGAAAGCACCGCTACTCTTGGCTTTTGATACACTTCCACAAAGACCTTGTTGGCAAAAGCAAGCAGACCTACCTCATAGCCCCTTATCCTCGTGCCCTTCTTGAGAATAAGTTCTCCCGCCTTTATTTCTTCTCCCCTTCTCCTTATGTTAGCACCCTCTTTGAAAGACCTTTCTATGAGCACATATTCGCCTTCAAGTTTTGTGTATTCCACAGGCACAACCGCATTTGCACCCACCGGAATAGGTGCACCCGTGAATATCCTTATGGCTTGCCCCCTTTCCAATCTTCCAGAAAACTCACTACCTGCAGAGACTTCCCCCACCACCTTTAGCTTTGCTGGAATTTCTTCAAGGTCTTGAGAAACAACCGCATAGCCGTCCATTGCTGAATTGTCAAAGGCTGGGCTGTCCCTGTCCGCAAACACATCCTCCGCCACAACTCTGCCTATGGCATCCCACAGAATAACCTTTTCTGTAGGTAGTCTATCAACCCTTTCAAGCAAGGATTCCAAAGCCTCTTCATAAGGTGTAAGCATGGGAATATTTTAACGCGTATTTACGCCTGCAAGCCACTTGCTTACGAGCTCTATTTCCATATCCGACAAACCTTGACCCCATGGACATCTTTTAGCAAGCTCCATAACCGCCTCTGGCTTGCCCTTATACTTCTCCTTCAAATAGCTCAAAGGTTTCCTATCCTTGTCCGTATGACATCTCATACAGGAATTTTTAAAGATAAGCTCTCCCTCTGAGGCAAAGCCAAGGCTTACAAGCAAAAGGGATATATAAAACTTTTTCATGACACACCTCCGTTTAAAATATCTCTTAATGTTAAAGATAGCCTTAACGGGGAATCTTGGTTCTGGTAAATCCACTGTAGGAAGGTTCTTTCAAGAAGCTGGCTTTCATGTCCTTGATGCGGACAGAATAATAAGGTCCTTTTACGAAGAGAAGGGTGAAGTCTACAGAAAGGTGGTAGAGGCTTTTGGTGATAGGGTGCTTGACAGGGAGGGAAACATTGATAGAAAAACACTCGCACAGATAGTTTTCTCAGACCCACAGAGCCTAAGACTGTTGGAAAGTATAACTCATAGTGAACTCTACAGAAGGCTTGATGAGGAGTTTAGAAGGCTTCCTCAAAAAAGCATTGTGGTTGTGGAGGCAAGCCTACTTATAGAGAAGGGGACATATAGAAACTATCATATAACCCTACTTGTTTATGCTCCCTACCAGCTTTGTAGAGAGCGAGCCCTGAAAGCTGGTTATAGCCCAGAGGACTTTGAAAGAAGATGGGCAAACCAGATGCCTCCAGAAGAGAAGAAAAAATACGCTCACTTTATAGTGGAGAACACACAAACTCTTGAAGCCTTAAGGAGTAGGGTTTTTGAACTGGCAAGGGTCTTTAAAAACTGGGTGGAGTTTCAATATGAAGAACTTCCTTGAGTTTATAGGGGAGGAAGTATCAAAGGCTGAGAAAAGCCTTAAGATAGCTTCTCCTTGGATTGACCAGTGTATATTGGAAAAGATATTTGAAAG
>JBBKAW010000061.1 GCA_037722135.1 Aquificaceae bacterium | reverse complement strand
CTTGCCTGCGAAACCTCGTCCTGTGGAATATTTTTCTATAGGATGAGGAACTATTTCTCCTAAGGGTCTCCTTTTGCCTTTCTATATGGAGCAGGTCTGAAAAGTTTGGAATGTGTGGGTGTTTTATCGGAATTAACTCTCCTTCCTTAAAGCGATAAGCTAAATGCTCCATCTTTCAGCCCCACCTTAGCTTTTCTTTTAGGATACCAAAAAAGCTCCTCCTCGGATTTGGATACATAAGGCAATAGTGAGGAGACTTTTTTATCACCACCACATCTTCTCTTTTTAAGCTCATTCCCTCTTGTCCGTCAAGGGTAAGGTATGCCATGTGGTCTTCAGAAAGGTTTACAAGCCTTATCTCAAAGTTCGGCGGGACTACAAGAGGTCTGTTGGAGAGGGTATGGGGGCATATGGGAACAAAGAGAAGGGCTTCCATCAGTGGGTAAAGGATGGGTCCTCCTGCAGAAAGTGCATAGGCGGTAGAGCCCGTGGGTGTGGAGACTATAACTCCATCTCCATAAACCCTAAGCACCCTCTCTCCCTGAAGCTCTATTTCCACCTCCACCATACGAGCAAGGCTTTCCTTTGAAACCACCACGTCGTTAAGGTAGTCCCCCAGATAAAGCTCCTCAGACCCTCTAAGGAGAAAAGCGGAAAGCATCATTCTCTTCTGTGGTTCTATTTTGCCCTCTAAGAGAAGTCTAAAAACCTCTTCCGCTTCCTCCAGCTCCACTTCTGTGAGAAAGCCAAACCTTCCCACGTTTATGCCCAGTAGTGGCACACCCTCCTTTGAGGCAATCCTTGCACCAGCCAAAAAAGTCCCATCTCCACCCACCACCACAAGCAAGTCAAAGCCCCTAACCTTTGGCTTTTCTCCCTTTGAACGCTCATTTATAAAGACCTCCAAGTCAACCCCAAAAGACCTTACAAGCGTCTTTACCCTTTCTGAGACTTCCCTTGCCCTCTGGCTGTCCTTCACAAAGAGGAGAACCCTCATAGAAGCCTGTCAATTATCTCACAAAGCACATGACCAAGGGTTATATGGCATTCTTGAATGCGTGCGGTATCGTAAGAAGGCACTACAAAGCTGTAGTGTGCAATATCCACCAACTTACCCCCATCCCTTCCAGTAAAAGCTATGGTAGTGGCACCCAGGTCATGAGCCTTCATGAGACCTCTTATCACATTGGGTGAATTTCCAGAGGTGCTAATGCCTATGGCTATGTCCCCCGGCATGCAAAGGGCTTCTATCTGCCTTTCAAATACACTCTCAAAGCCATAATCGTTTCCTACCGCAGTTAAGATAGAGGTGTCTGTGGTAAGGGCTATGGCTGGCAAAGCCCTCCTTTCCCTTTTAAACCTTCCCACTATCTCCCCTGCAATGTGCTGAGCGTCCGCAGCACTACCACCGTTGCCAAAGAGAAGCACCTTATTGCCATCCTTTAAAGCTCTCGCTATTATCTGACCTACTTCTACAATTCTTTCCGCATAAAGCTCCACAAAAGCCAACTTAAGCTCCGCACTCTCTCTAAAGGAGTTTATAACAAGCTCAAGCATCCTTCTTTCTAAGGTCTCCCACCGTGAGCCTGTTCATTAGCTTGAAAAATTCCACGAGCTTTTGTTTGTGATACTCCTCTTGGTTTTCTATGAAGGTGAAAAGCCTCTTTATTTCTGGGTCTTCAATCTTTGCAATCTCTTTTCCATACTCACCGCCCGTTTCCTGCTCGTAAAGTATTTCCGCCTTGACCTGCTCTTGGAGGCTCTTTAAGGGTTTTGGCGAAAAGTCTACTCTTTGTATGTTAGGCATTCCACCAAGCTCACCTATCTTCTCGCCGAGCTTACCCATATGCACCATACTCTCTATGGCAAGGTCAAGCATTATGTCTTTGTAGTCGCAGTTTTTGGAGTGGAAAAACTGATAAAGGTAATTGATTATGCTCTGATATTCCTCCCTTAGGAATTTGTTGAGCACTTCAAGGGTTTTAGGGTCTGGTCTTTGCTCCTCTAAGGGAGTACAAACAAGACCTTCTTTTACCTTTTCCATAAGCTCTGAAAACTCTATTTTGTGGTCTTGCTCATCCTTTATAACCCTCTCAAGGAGCTTCTTTACAGAGTCATCTTTGACCATTTCCAACTGCTGGCTGTATATCCTTATGGCTTCCTCTTCGGCAAGAACATCCTTTGAGAGCATGTCCGCCCAATCTGGTCCACCTATCACTATCATATCCTCAAGCCTGTCCAGAACTACCTGACCGCCCAGCTGAACCACCTTTTGGGCAAACCATTTGAGATGCCTCATCTCTTGACGAGCTATCTCCTCTATCTCTGATGTGATGTTTCCATCACTTATGAGAAATATGTGATACAGATACTGCACTATGGCAGAATGTTCAAGGGCTACGTTGTAAAGGAGTAAGTTTATAGTCTCTCTTTTGTCCATAGCTTTCACCTCAATCCGATTTTGTATACCTTACTAATATATTCACTAACCATCCTGTAGGTGTTGAAGTAGGGTCCTATGGTCGCTATGCTGTTTTTCATAAGATGGACCCACTCGTCCTTGTGCTTGTAAAAGGTGGGTATGATAACGTAAGCTAACTTTCCGTATATGTCCTCAAGGTCTTCCTCATCCTTGGACTCGGTCATATCCCGCCAACTTGGCTTTGGACCTATGCCCCAGCCATTTACACCCTCTATCCCACCCTCAAGCCACCAGCCATCCCATGTGGAAAAGTTCAAAACTCCGTTCATACCTGCCTTCATACCGCTTGTCCCACAGGCTTCGTAGGGTCTTCTGGGATTGTTAAGCCACAGGTCAGTGCCCGCTATTATAAGCTTTGCCATATCTATGCCATAGTTTTCAAGAAAGGCAACCTTAACAGCCTTTGTCCTCTCCCTTAGTAATTTCATCTTTTCAAATATATTCTTTATCATCTCCTTTCCCATGCCATCCTTTGGATGTGCCTTGCCCGCAAAGAGTATCTGAATTTCTCCCACACTTTCTGCTATATGTATTAGCCTGTCTATATCTCTTAGTATGAGGTCATTTCTTTTATAAGGCGTTACCCTTCTTGCTATACCAATAGTAAACACATCGTCGGAAAAGCTGGCATCTGTCTGTTTATTTACAAGGTTTATAAGGTCGCTTTTTATTTTGTTGTGCTTTTTAAGTAGAAGTTCTGAGGGTATTTCATGGGCTCTTTGGAGCAGTATAGGGTTTTCGTCCCAACCGGGTATATACTCGTTGAAAAGTTCTTGTATTTCCCCATGGACCCATCTTTTGTGGTATACACCATTTGTGACATACTCAATGTCTTCTCCAAGCTCTGGAAATATGCCTGCGGTTACGAACTTATGCCTGTGAGAAACCGCATTTACCTTACCAGAATACTTAGAAGCAAGCAGAGAAAGGTTTATATTTCCTCCCTCCGCTTCCCTTTCCCAATCTATGTGGTTATATGCCTTTAGTTCTTCTTTTACCATATCCAGTGGAAACCTATCATGCCCTGCGGGGACTGGCGTATGAGTTGTAAAGACGCATCTTTTTCTCACTTCTTCTATGTTTCCAAACTCCTTGAGCAGTTCCACTACAAGAAAAGCAGAGTGGCTTTCGTTCATATGGTAAACGTGGATAGGATAGCCAAGGGCTTTTAGGATTCTGTAGCCACCAATTCCTAAGAGTATTTCCTGTCTGAGTCTATAAAGACCGTCGTCAAAGTATAGCTTGCTGTTTAGCTTCCTTATCTCTGGGTCATTACCCTCTATGTCCGCATCAAGAAACAAAACCCTCACATTCCCCTTTGACCTAACCCAATACTCCCAGCAGGTAATCCTTTGCTTTAGGTCTCCAAAGAAAATTTCCACTTCCACGTCAAGTTTTTTAAGATATCGCCTGTAGTCCCAAAGGGCATCAAAGTCCAACTGCATGCCGTGAGGAGTTATTTTCTGAAGGTTGTAGCCTCTTTTGTAAAGCAGGGTAACGCAAACTGCAGGAATATCCATATCCGCATAGGAAAAAAGGGTATCGCCTGCGAGAACCCCTAACCCTCCACTGTATATAGGCATACTGTCCTCAAGACCCAACTCCATCACAAAATAAGCTATCATGGTGGTTTATATTTTATAGCATCGTGAGGTTCATAAACACAGATATAACCTGTAGGCTTGACAGCCTGCCTTGGACAGGCTTTCATACACGCTTTGTCTTTGCCCTTGGCATCACTTGGGTGCTTGACGCCTTTGAGGTGGTAATAGTAAGTGCAGTCCTAAAGCCTATGGCGAAAAGCCTTGAATTTACCCCCCCCAGCAAAGCTCTATGATGGTGAGCGGTTTCCTATTGGGTGCAATAATAGGCTCGCTTATCTTTGGCTACCTTGCGGACAAATATGGCAGAAAAAAGCTCTTTCTTATTACCCTCTTGCTCTACGCAGGTGGCACTTTTCTGACAGGCTTTGCCAACAGCTTTGAGACCGCCTTGCTTTTTAGAATCCTTGCAGGTGCTGGGCTTGGTGGCGAGTTCGCCGCCATACAGTCCGCCATAGACGAGTTTGTCCCATCAAGGCACAGAGGAAAAGTAGATGGCACAATAACCGCACTTTGGAATCTTGGAAGCCTTATGGCATCTCTCAGTGCTATAGGGCTACTTAAGGTAATAGATGAGGAGCTTGCGTGGCGTGTCGCATACTTTTTTGGTGGAGTATTAGAAACTAATCACTGAAAGT
>JBBKAW010000060.1 GCA_037722135.1 Aquificaceae bacterium | reverse complement strand
TATTCAGTTGCCAAAATGTCATGGGAGCAAATGCCCCCTAAAAGCCTTATAGGAAGTATTATACCATATCCAAGCTTAGCTCAGGGTCTTTTCTAAGTTCAGCCAATCCCTTTTCCTCGTCATAAGGAGCCTTCAGCCAGTGGAGGTTAAAGGTTTCAAGTCCTTTTATCCTTTCTAACATGTTATCCTTTGACATATAAGCGGGGATGCTAAAGGTATAGTCCAAAATTTGGTTCAGAGCTTGGATTTTTTCCTCCTTCTCTGTGCTATTTTTGTAATTCTGTATGAGTGCCTCTACTTTATCCTTGTAATATATGGGTATTACCGTGATTGAATGGATATCTCTAAAAAGTTCTTGGGCTTTTTTCCTGCTCTCTTGAGGGATAAGCCCTAAGGTATTCCAAATGTCTCTCACATATTCTTTCGCCTTTGAGTAATCTTCCATGTATTTAGGGTCTATTTTGGAGAGGGTTTCTCTTGAATACGTATCAGAAAGTAGGTTCCTTTTGTCTTGCTCTGTCCATATACCCTCCCGTAGTTTACCTTTAGAGTATTCATGTATGCTTTTTCTGTAGACACCACCTATGCCAGAGCAGTCTTCTGTAAATATGTAAGCGTTAGGCTCTTCTACTTGCTTTTTTCCTTTTCTGTTTACCCTACCAAGCCTTTGGAAAAGGCTGTCTGGTGTGGAATACTCCGTTATCAGAAAGTCCGCATCAAGGTCAAGAGAAACCTCCGCAAGCTGTGTGGTAATCCATATGCCACAATTCTCCTCTTTGAAAAAGCTCTCTATTTCCTTTTCCCTTTGTTTTCTTTGCAGTTGTATAAACCTTGAGTGCAACAAATTAGGTTTAAGCCCTTCCTTCTTCAAAGCATTATAAAGGTCAACAGCCCTCCTAACTGTGTTTAGAATAACCAAAACCTTTCCTTCTTGAGACTTCTCTTTTATTAGCCTCAAGGCGTTTTCTGAAAGGACGCTATCCTTTATAAGTTTTAGGCTGTGGCGAGGCTTTGGGTTGTCAAAAACCTTCTCTGTAAAATCTGGTAAGTCTTCTCGGATAAACTCTGGCACGGTTGCTGTCATAAGCATTACCTTAGCTCCCACCTTCTTTGCAAGTTTTATGCCTTCCACCAAAAAGCCAAGAGTATGAGGCTCAAAAAGTTGAAACTCATCCACCACCACTCTTGAATAGGAAAGGATTGCAAGGCTCTTTTCAAAGCCCTTGTAGGCAAAAACGAAAGGAAATAGCTGGTCTGGAGTGCAAACAAGCAATGCCTTTGAAAAGTTTCTGGCATATTCGTAGTCCACAATAAGCCCAGTTAAGTGGTTTCTGTTTTCCTCTATAAGAAAGTTCAAGGCGGTAGAATGTAAAAGTCCAGCCTTTTCTCCAAAGAGGTCCTTAGCCCTCAGATATAAGGCATTTGCAGAAGTTCTAACTGGTATGGTAAAAAATCCTTTACCTTCTAAGTATATAAAGCCTGCTTCCGTCTTTCCGTATCCCGTAGGTGCACTAAGGAGTAAGTCTTTGTCTCTGTTCTTTAAGACAAACTCCTGCAGGTCATTTAGTTCAAAGCCCTTTTTGTCTTTTATAACCTTTGCCACATCCCTTATCGGCTCAACCTCAAGGCTCTCTATATCCTTATTACTGCTTGCATGGTCTATACGCAATAAAAGACCTTTGAGAAGTATGTAAAAGCTCCTTAGTTCCTCTAAAGGTTTGTTATGTCTATCCGAAAGGTGTTCCAAAGCCTCATATTCTGACCTTCTCAGAAGTCTTTTATGCCAAGGCTGTATGGAAATACTAAACTCTTCTTGAGCAACCTTTTCAACCTTTTTTTCCACATCGTTGCCTGCCTCAGTTTCGTGGTGGTGAATTACCACAAGTGCGGAAATATCCCTCAAAAACTCGTCCTCAATGTTTCCCATAAAGAGAGGAGATATAAGATTGTGCCTTACTCTTTCTACCTTCTTGTTGTCTGGATATCTGTGGTTTTTTACCACTTCCCTTTGGAATTTACAATGAAGTTTTCCATAGTCATGATACTCGCAGGCAATCTCCAAAGCCTTCCAAAGATAGCTCCTCAAACCTACAGGACAGGCTTTTTCTATATCCTCTCCATATAGGCTTCTAAGGAGTTTGAGATTTTCCAAGAGTTTGTCTGTGTGCTCTCTTATAGAAGTGCCATCACTCTTCGCCCAAGCTATCCTCAGTTTCTGTGTTAGGTTCACCTATTCCCTCCTTACCGTTCAAGCCAATAAGAAAAGCGTATGCTATTCTTTCTAAGCCCTCCTCCTTTATAGCACTTAGAAACACAGGCGGTATAGGCTTTTCCACTTCAAGGTATGCTCTTATTAGGTTTTGAGAAAAGTGGTCTATGTCCCTTCTTCTAACCGCCTCAAGCAGACGGTAAGAAAGGCTTTCTATTTTCCTCTTTGCCCTATCTTCTCCAAGGTTTTCTTTGTAGCTTTGTGCTAACTTCTTACCCTCCACAAAAGCCCAGTTGATTTCCTTCTCCTTATTTGCTTGCATGTTTAACACCTCCTGAAATTTTATTAGATACAAGAGACTACCCCATAAACCGTTGCTTCCATACTTAACAAGCCTTGCGTCATCATTGCTTAGCTTAATATTTTTATAACTGTCTGTAAAAAGATAACCTGACACTATCTTGTATAGCATATTGTAGAGGCTCTTGCCATAGTATACATACTTGAGAAATATGTCAAAGATGAGGTTAAGGTTCTTTGGATACTTATCTATGTAATCCCGTAAGGCTTGTGCCTGCCTTGGACTTAGACTAAAGACATAGATATTACTCTGTGCATCACCTACAGGTTGAATTTCCACAACGTAGATATTCCTCAGAGCCCATACCGCTTTATTCTTTTCAACACTTTTCACCACTACGACAAGACTTTCTTTTATTATGTCCGCAGATAGCCATTTACGTTCCTCTAAGACATTGTTTACACTTATCATAGAGCTTGCGTCATCTGGAAGATACACAAAGAGATACCTTCCCTTTATATCCGCAAAACCAAAACGGGCAAAGTAAAGCAAAACTTCGCACTCTTTACACAAAAATATGGTATTTACTCCGTTGTAAAAGAGGTTTTGAAAGGTATCTGGACTTGCAGAAAGAGGTGTGAAGTTAACCGCATCAAAGGTTCTATAGGAGTGTCTTTCTCTGCAGAAAAAGCATATAGGAGAATTATCAGAAGTCTCCACAGAGAGTATGGATTGAAAGGCTTCCTTTATTGCGTCTTTGATGTGTTTTGATATGTTTACTTTGTAATTTTCCCAGTCCTGCAAGAGCTTTTTCAGAGCTTCCTTTGGTTCGCTTCCATAGGTTTGAATAAGGCTTTTGTTAGCTTTCGCAACCCTTCTTATGTAAGACTTTGATGAGTTAAGCAAGGGTGAGTTGTTGTAAAAACCTCCAAGTTTTGAACGAACCACAAGGTCATAGGGATTTTTCACATGCTCCCATTTCGCATCCTTCTTTTTTAAAACTTGATCGTAAGACCGCATAACAACTTGGTCAAAATCCCTAAGAGCATATTCCGCATATAACTCTGGCAGTCTTTCCCATAAATCCTGCGGAACTTCAAGGAGACGCTCCCTAAAGTAGGGTAGTGGGTCAATACCTGCATGCCTCAAAACTTTGGCAAAGCCTACTGCGGAAGAAGCCATAAGCCAGTTGTCTATCCGAAACCTTATAGCCATACTGGAAGCCCTCCTTCCACCTCAAGTAAAACTTTGCCCTCTTCTATTACCGTTCCACTTTGAAGATAATAGGCTTCTATCCAATTGTGCTCCCTTAAACTACTTTCCTTTTTCAAAAAGGCTGGCAAAAGGTAGAGTATACCAGAGGGAGATAGGGAAAGCTCCCTATACCTATCCTTTGGTAAAAAGGCGGACCATTCAAGTTTAAACTCTTCCACTTTTCTTTCCTCAAGCTCCACAAAATCTACCCTTCGTATCTTTACAGCATACTCTCCACCAGAGAGGTAAAGGTAAGTCTGTGGCTTTCTCAAACCCTCTGCAAACTCTCTCAAAAGCTCATATTCGCCGTATAGGTGGACTATTAGCTCAAGTTGGTAAAGTATAGGGACTTCAATGGGAACAACTTCTAACTTCTTTTTATCCACATTATACTTCCTAAAACGCACATAATCTCTAAAAAGGGCTTGGTGCCTGCCTTGTATGGATATTTGAAACTCTTCGCCTTGCCATTTTCTTCCTACGGCGGTATACAAAAGACCTATTATGGTAGAATAGGGTGGAAGCGGATAGGTCTCTATACCCTTCAGAGAAAAAGGGGTCTTGAAGATGCCAGTAGGCGTAAAGAGTTCAAACCTTAGGGCTTTCATCTTAGAGCACTCCATAAACACTCTTAACCTTTTGCTTTAGGCTCTCAAAGACCTCTGCTACACCTTTTGCATTTAGCTGGGTTCTTATATCCTCTTCGTTATGAAAGTGTCCAGAGGCAATTCCTACCAAAACCTCCTCACCTTCTGGGACAAGGTCTATGGCATCTCTTAAGGCATTTATGTCAAGGATTAGTTTTCCTTCCTTTTCCACAACCTTTACCGCATCCATAAAGAAGGGATTTTTCACGCTAAAGACACCACCAACTACAAAAACTGGGGAGAGGTTTTCCCATCTGCCTCTTATCTGCCTGCTAAGGGTCTTTATAACCTCAAGAAGTTCCACCACTCTTTTTGCCTTTGCCTGAGAGTCTATGACCTCTTTTATTTTTCCCTCCTCTGTTTCCCACACACCCACACGGTCAAGGTCTACGGTAAGGGTGTAGATGTAGTGAGAGGTGTGTTGTTCGGAGTTTACTATCGCTTGGTCGCCTCTATCCTCTATGTGCCTTATGTATCTGTTGTAGGCATCTATGTTGTTCATAAAGTCCATATCGGATTTGAAGGGACTTACGGAAAACATATAGCTGGTTTTGACTACGCTTACCCTCTTTACCGCATCACCCTTTGAGAGCTTTAGGGACTTCTTTTTACCATCCTCTTCCTTAGCAGGCTTTGTAAAAAGCCCACCAAAAAGGTCAAACTCTTCGTAGTCCTTTACCAAGTCCTCACCAAACTTATCCACATCAAGAGTATCCTTAGAAGTGTGTCTTGCAATATACTCCTTTAGCTTTTCATCCAACAGCCTCCAGCCAAACCTTTCCCTTCCATGCCTTCTTATTTCATACTTTAAAGCCTTGTCAGAGGCATAGGTTAGCTGTGTGTTATCCGCAAGGGTAATCTTCTTAAGCACAGACACGTTGCCTATACTCTCTCCATAGTTAAGAGAGCTTGCCCTGTGGGTTATTACTGTAAGAGTTAATCCAGCCATTTTTGACCTCCCTTAGTTGTTCTACTTATTATGATAACGGACACTTTTTGCAGTTTCTGACAGTTTAAAATTTTCTCTATGCGTTTTTTGGTAAAAATGGAAAGTCAAAGGGGAGAGAAGATACCCATAGACTACAGACGTAGGCTCATATCTTTGATGAAGAGGGTTTTTGGAGTTAGGGAGTTTCTTGAAAATCCAGTAAGACCCTACACCTTTGCGGTATACCTTGGAAAGGATGTGGTCTTTGAGGAAGAAACCATAAGCGGTGTAAAGTTTATAAACCTACGCATCTCCACAGGAGACCCAGTGTATGGGATAAGGCTCTACAATGGACTATCTTCTCTCAAGGGTAAAACCCACAAGATAGGAGATGCGGAGTTTGTTATAAAGGAGATTAAGTTAGAAAAGGAGGGAGATTGGTCAAAGGGCAGTTTTAAAAGCCTGTCTCCTGTGGTAGTGGAAAAGCCGGGATTTTCACAAGACAGCCCAAGAGCAAGATATTTAATTCCTATGGAAGAAGGCTTTGAGGATGCTCTTCTTGAGAACATACTTAGACGCTTTAGGGTTATAAAGGGCTATGAGCCAAAGATAGAGGAGTTTTCCTTTAGCTTTAAATACTTCAAGGAAGAGTTCATAAAGCACTATGGAGGGCATATAAGGGCTTTTCTTGGAAGGTTTCGTATAGACACAGATAACCCAGAAGTGTTAAGATTTGTCTACCAATATGGGCTTGGTCTAAGGACGGGTCAAGGCTTTGGATACCTTGAGGTGGATTAACACTAAGGTACTTTTATGCCTTATACTTTAAATTATACGCAAGGGGTGTAATATGAAAGATGTTATCTTCAACACTCCAGACCACAAGGTGGTCCTCTTTGAAGAGCTGACCCCTGCTTCTGCAGTGCAGGCAAACCAAGTGCTTATCATCCACAAGGACGAAGGTATGCTCCTTGACCCTGGAGGTCATAAGGTTTTCTCAAAGCTGTTGTCAGATATCACTTTTTATACATCACAAAACAAGATCCAAATAAAGTATATATTCCTCTCTCACCAAGACCCAGACGTAGTAGCCTCTATAAACGGCTGGCTCATGACTACAAACGCAGTCACTTACATTTCCAAACTATGGATGAGGTTCTTGCCACACTTTGGGTTGGACTCTCAGCTTGAAGATAGGGTCTTTCCCATAGACGATGGTGGAACAGTGTTAACTCTTGGTGGAGACTGCAAGCTCTACATCCTACCAGCACACTTTATGCATTCTCCGGGCAACTTTCAGGTATACGACCCATGCTCTAAAATACTTTTTTCCGGAGACCTTGGGGCATCTCTTGGTCAGGACTACTTTGTGGTGGAGGACTTTGATAAGCACATAAAGTATATGGAAGGCTTCCACAGGAGATATATGGCAAGCAACAAGATACTACGTTTCTGGGCAAATATGGTGCGTCAGCTTGACATTGAGATGATAGTGCCACAGCATGGGGCTATATTAAAAGGCAAAGACATGGTAAACCGTTTTATAGAGTGGGTGGAAAATCTTGAGGTGGGCATAGACCTCTTGACGCAAGAAAGATACAAAGTGCCCACTGGCTAAAAAATTTCAAAGTTTCTTGAGTTTTTGTGCTGGTATGGACTTACTTTTATAGTTCAAGGTTTTAAAGGCTTGCAATAAAAGGCATATAGCTTTATAACCTATAGATGGTCATGAGGGACTTTGTTCATTTGCATCTTCATACACAGTATTCTCTTTTGGATGGTGCTATAAAGATAAAGGACTTGGTAAGTAGAGCACAGGAGCTGGGTTATAAGGCAGTTGCTATAACAGACCATGGAAACCTCTTTGGCATTTTGGACTTTTACAAAAGCATGAAGTCTGTGGGCATAAAGCCTTTGATAGGTATGGAAGCTTACTTTACCACCGGCTCTCGTTTTGACAGAAAGGGTAAGGGTTCAGAGGATAACATAACAGACCGCTACAACCACCACCTTATACTTATTGCAAAGGATGACAAGGGTCTTAAAAACCTTATGAAGCTCTCTACCCTTTCTTATAAGGAAGGCTTTTATTACAAGCCGAGAATAGACTACGAGCTTCTCAGTCAATATAACGAAGGGCTCATAGCCATAACCGCATGTTTGAAGGGAGTTCCCACATACTACGCAAGCATTGGTGAAAGAGAAAAAGCTCAAGAGTGGGTCAAAAAGTTCCTTGACCTCTTTGGTGAAGACCTATACCTTGAGCTTCAATCTAACTCTTTGCCAGAGCAGGAAACTGCCAACAGAACCCTAATAGAAATAGCTAAAAAGCTTGGTGTAAAGCTAATTGCCACTAATGACTCACACTACCTTATGCCAGAAGACAAGCTTGCTCATCAGGTGCTTATGGCAATACAAATGAAAAAGACTCTTACAGAGATTCAGCAGGGTAATGGTTTTAAATGTGCCAACGAGGGGCTTCATTTTGCCAGTCCAGAAGAGGTTTGGGAAAAGTTTCGTGGAAAGTTTGAAGGGTGGGAAACCGCACTTTTAAACACCCTTGAGGTGGCAGAAAAGACCGCAGATAGCTTTCAACTTTTGGAAGGTGGTTCATACCTTATGCCACATTTTCCCACAGAGGGAGTGCCTCTTGGAGATTTTCTCAAAGAGCTTGCCATAAAGGGTCTAAGACAGAGAATTTCGCAGGGTCTGGCAAAGGATAGTAAAGAATACTGGGATAGGCTTGAATATGAACTTGATGTGGTTTCTCGTATGGGTTTTGAAGGATATTTCCTTATAGTCCAAGACTTTATAAACTGGGCAAAGTCTCAAGGCATACCTGTGGGTCCTGGTAGAGGCTCTGCGGCAGGTTCTCTCCTTGCCTTTGCCTTAGGCATAACGGACGTAGACCCCATAAGGCACGGGCTTTTGTTTGAGAGGTTTCTAAACCCCGAGAGGGTCTCTATGCCAGATATTGACGTGGACTTTTGCATGGAAAACAGGGACAGGGTCATAGAGTATGTGAAAAACAAGTATGGCTCTGAAAACGTGGCACAGATAATCACCTACAACGTAATGAAGGCAAAACAAACCCTTAGGGACACCGCTCGCGCCCTTGGCATACCCTATCAGACCGCAGACACCTTAGCCAAACTTATACCACAGGGTGATGTGCAAGGCACATGGCTTTCTTTGGAAGAGATGTTTTTAACTCCCATAGAGGAACTGCTTGAAAAGTATGGAAAGCATAGGACGGATATAGAGGAAAATGTTACAAAATTTAGGAGGCTCTGCGAGGAGAATCCAGAACTAAAAAGCCTTGTGGAGATAGCCCTTAAGCTTGAGGGTCTTACAAGGCATACTTCCTTGCATGCAGCGGGTGTGGTGATAGCACCCAAGCCCCTTGAGGAGCTCCTGCCCCTTTACTACGACAAAGATGGTGCTGTTGCAACCCAGTTTGATATGGTAAAGTTGGAAGAGATAGGTCTTATAAAGATGGACTTCTTGGGTCTCAAGACCCTAACAGAACTTCATAAAGCAAGGGAGTTAATAAGAGAAAGACATGGCGTGGATATAGACTATCTGAGCCTACCCCTTGATGACCCAGCGGTCTTTGAGCTTTTGAGAGAAGGAAACACTACGGGAGTCTTTCAGTTAGAAAGCAGTGGCATGAAGAACCTACTCAGAAGGCTTGCACCAGACAGCTTTGATGACATAGTGGCGGTGCTTGCCCTTTATAGACCTGGACCTCTAAAAAGCGGTCTTGTAGACAGTTATATAAATAGAAAGCATGGAAAAGAAGCAATAGAGTATCCTTTCCCAGAGCTTGAGCCAGTCCTAAAAGAAACCTACGGTGTGTGGGTTTATCAAGAGCAGATAATGAAAGCGTCACAGATACTTGCAGGGTTTACACCAGGTGAAGCGGACACTCTTAGAAAAGCCATAGGCAAGAAAAAGGCAGACCTAATGGCTCAGATGAAGGAAAAGTTCATAAAGGGTGCAGTGGAAAGAGGATACGATGAAGGAAAGATAACTCAGCTATGGGAAGACATAGAGAAGTTTGCCAGCTATTCCTTTAATAAATCTCACTCTGTGGCTTATGGATATCTCTCTTACTGGACCGCCTTTTTGAAAGCACACTATCCGGAAGAGTTTTTCTGCGTAAAGCTGTCCACCGAAAAGAACGACAAGAAGTTTATAAATCTCCTAAAGGATGCAAAAAACGAAGGCTTTAGGATATTGCCACCAGATATAAACAAGAGCGGTGTAGACTTTGTGATAGAAGGTGAAAAGACCATAAGGTTTGGTCTTGCGAGGATAAAGGGTGTGGGCGAAGATACCGCAAGACTAATAGTAGAAAGTAGAAAAAGAGCATGGACTTCTCTTGGAGACTTTGTAAGAACGGTGGATAGCAAGAAGGTAAACAAAAAGACCCTTGAAGCTCTCATAAAGGCAGGAGCTTTTGACTCCCTTGGAGAAAAGAGAGGAGAACTGCTCCAAAGATTGGAGGGAGGCTCTGTATTGCTTGGTAGAGGTCTTTTTGCCACAAGGGAGGAGAAAAGGGAAGAGGACTACTCTAAGTATGAAAAGGAAGTGCTTGGCTTTTATGTATCCTCTCACCCTCTTGACCCCTATGAAAATCTCCTCAAAAACAAGGTATCTAACCTTGAAATTCTTGAAGAGGTAGAAGAAGGAATATACACCTTTGCGGGTGTTATAACAGACCTCAAGGTCAAAAAGACTCAAAAGGGCAACCAAGTTGCTGTGTTTAACCTTGTAGACAAGACGGGCATAGCACAGGTCTTTGTCTTCCCAGAAACTTATTCACAGAATAGTGAGAAGATAAAAGAGGACAAGGTAATAGTGGGTAAGTTTGAAGTGGATATAGACCAAGAAACAGAGGAGATAAAACTTCTTCTGAGAGAAGTATACACGCCAGAGGAATTCCTAAAGAGCGAAGACACGAAAATAAGGCTGGTCTTTCTCAGAGAGCTACAAGAGGAGGCACTGCTAAGGCTAAGAGAGCTTATAAGAGAATGTGAAGACCCAGAGGGCAAAGAACTTATCCTTGAACTAAGGATAAACGGTTATAGAACCATACTCCACGCAGACCCAAGAATAAAGGTGGGAGCAAACATCGTAAAACTAAGGGAAAAACTAAGGGAGATGGGAATAAACTTAGAAATCTCCTAATATTGGAAAGATAGGATACTCTTTTATATCTCCACCGGCTTCTAAAATTTGTAAGTGTTTGCTCACATGCTCAAGGAGATAGGCTATGTCTATACCTCTAAAGCTCTCCCTACAAGGTTGAAGCTGGTGGTAAACCATCTTTAGCACATATATAATGGTTGTAAACGATGGCAAGCCTTATTAGCCCTTGGTAGCAGTTTCGTGAAAACTTATCTTCTTTTGGGAAAAGCCTCCATATATCCTCAAGCACTTCGTGAGCGGAGTAAAAATCTCCTTCGTCCCATAGGCTTTTTACTTTCTTCAAAAGCTCACTCTCGCTCAAGTTTTCAGCCCTATAGCAAAGCCCACTGCAAAACTGCCAGCAAAAGCCAGTTTTCTTATAAGTCCATGCACAAAGGTAGTAAAGCCTTCAAACATACCCTTAAACAATGCAAATAACTGCTCCCATTCAACTGTGATAATACCTTTGCTGGCAAGCCACATGAGAGACAAAATATAAAGACCAAGCAGGAGGAGAAAGAAGTTAAGAACTCTCTTTATTGCAAAGCCCACCACAAAGCCTGCAAAACCCGCATAACCTATATCAAAAATAAGCTCACTCCAATTCATTGATACCTAAAAACGCTTGGGTTTAGCACATCTGGATAGTTGGTGGTCATTTCATAGTCAAAGAGCTGTTTTCTTATTCTTTGAAGGTCTGACCTGTTTGGCTTGAAGGGATAGCTCTTTATGTCGCTCACAGAGCTGTCTCCAAAGGGTCTGTTGCAAGCAACCTCTGTGGTCTTGCCTCTGCAACCTGAGGTCATAAAGGGTCTTCCGCTCCAAAAGAGCTCCTCAAAGGTGTCCTTGTCTATGCCAAAGTCTATCACCTGACCCTTTTCGTTAAACTTCATATCTTCATAGCGAGCTATCTGATTGTCTATGAGATATCTGGCAAACTGCACTCTTCTGTATTGAGGTGCAGGGCAGGGTTTTTCCTTTTCCATCATGGACCCTTCCTCTGGCCAGAAGGAAAAGAGGTGCGTCCTTGCTCCAAGGTCTCTCACTTTCTGTATGGTTTCTATCATCTCCTGCTCAGTTTCACCAAGACCCACTACAAGATGACATCCTACGTATCCATCTCCCATAACATCACATGCCCATTCAAGGACTTTCCAGAAGGTTTCCCATCTGTGAGGGCTGTTCATAGGTCTTCCACGAAGTTTTTCAAAGACCTCTGGAGTCCCGCAGTCTATAGCAACGGTGACCGTGTCCGCACCAAGTTTTTTGTAGTCTTCTATGTCTTCGTAGGTAGTTCCTGTTGCGTTTATAAGCAAAGAGACAAAAATCTGGTCTCCCAGCTCAGAAAGCACCCTTTTGAGCACATACTTTGTATCCCTTATAGCTCTTGGATGGGTTATCTGGGCTATGCAGAGCCTTTCCACATGTCCTACCTTTTTAGTCCTTTCTATTATATCGTCAAGCTTTACTGTAGGCCACTCAACCCTTATAAAGTTCTTCTTTGAATATTCCATCTCCCTTGCCTTTTGAAGACCACAGTAAGCACAAGTGGCATGACAACCAGAAGGGTACGTAAGAAGTGTGTTTATACAGCTTAGCCTTGTATTTCTATAAAACTGACCAGGCACTATGCCAAGAGTCATAGCCGCAGCCATGCTTATCTGAAGGTATTCTGGACTTTCTTTTTGTTCTGTAAGCCTCTCTAAAACAAACCTGTCCATCCTCACACCTCCAAAGAGTTATTATAAACCTTCCCACGAAGCCACTTATAACAATTTCTTATAGTCTTATAAGCTCATCTTTTCCTTCTTCTCTCCAACACAATCCTTGAAACTTCCGCTGCCTTCTGAGGGTCCATAGCTTCCAATATTGCAGCCGCTTGTCTTTCCCTTAGGTTTAGTAAAATTTCCGCAGCGAGGCTTGGTTCAAGGTTGTTTGCATCTCCTTTTTCTACCTTCAAAAGCTCCAATTGACGAATTCTTTCCGTTAGCTCTTTCTTTTTTGCCATGAGGGCTTTGTATCGGATAAGAAGACTATGGGAAAAGGCAAGCTTTAGCTCCTCATTTACGCTTTCCGCTTGAAGGTCTATGTGCTTTACTTCTTCCTTTAGTGCCTTAATTTGCATATCCACCTCTTTTAGCTCCCTTGCCCTTGAATCTTTTACAAACTCCTTAAGTCTTATTATTTTCCTTAGTGGCATGCTAAAATTATAAATTGGATGGAAAGGAAATGTTCTGTCGTGTAAAAAGCGGTGGGGTTCTGGGGATAGAGGGTTTCGAAGTGGATGTAGAGGTAGATATTGCCAACGGATTACCACAGTTTTCTATCGTAGGTCTTGGAGACAAAGCCATAAACGAAGCACGGGAAAGGGTAAGGTCTGCCCTCAAAAACATCGGCTTTCAACTACCCGTAAAAAGGATAACCGTAAACCTTTCGCCCTCACACCTCAAAAAACAGGGAACACACTATGACCTGCCTATAGCTTTGGGTATCCTTAAGCTCTCAACAGGTATAGATTTTCCCGAAGATTATGTGGTTCTCGGTGAGCTGTCTCTTGATGGCAAGATAAACCCAGTTAAGGGAGTCTTGCCTATAGTCCTATCCCTAAAAGCTCTTGGCTACAAAAAGTTTATTGTTCCAGAAGGCAACGCAAGGGAAGCTGGGCTCGTCAAAGATGTAGAAGTTTATGGTTTTGAAAATCTAAGGGATGTGTTGGATTTTTTCAGTGGGAGTCTTTCAAAAAAGCCAGTGGAGGTGAACTTAGAGGAGGTCTTTGAACAAAACCTTTCCTTTGATGTGGACTTTAGCGAGGTTTATGGTCAGTATCAGGCAAAAAGGGCTATGGAAATATCCGCAGCAGGCTTTCATCATATCCTGTTAGTGGGTCCGCCAGGTGCTGGCAAAAGTATGCTTGCCAGAAGACTCATTACCATTATGCCACCCTTGACCTTTGAGGAAGCGGTAGAAATAACACGCATATACAGTGTTGCTGGTCTTTTGGATGGGCAAAAGCCACTCATTACTAAAAGACCTTTTAGAAACCCTCTAACAAACGCCTCAGATTCCGCTCTTGTGGGTGGTGGCACAGTGCCACAACCCGGTGAGATATCCTTAGCACACAGGGGAGTGCTCTTTCTTGACGAGTTTCCCGAGTTTAGTAGAAAAGCTATAGAAGCTCTACGACAACCCTTAGAGGACGGAAAAGTCACCGTGTCAAGGGTTGGAGGCAGGATAACCTTTCCTGCGGAGTTTTTGCTGGTAGTGGCTATGAACCCTTGTGCCTGTGGCAACTACGGAAATCCATACAAAGCCTGCGTATGCACTCCCATGCAGTTAAAAGCATATCAGTCAAGGATATCTGGTCCCATAATGGATAGGATAGACCTAAAGGTTTGGGTATATCCAGTGGAAAAAGAAGACCTGCTAAAGATGTCCTCAGGCGAAAGCTCAGCACAGATTAGACAAAGGGTTATGAGAGCTGTTGAAATTCAAAGGGAGCGTTTTAAAAACAGTCCAACAAAATACAATTCACGCATGACAAACGATGAGGTAAAGAAATACTGCGAAATGACCCAAGAAGCCAAATCTATGCTCCAAAGTGCCATAGATAGACTAAACCTCACTGGCAGAGGCTACATTAAAACACTAAAGGTGGCAAGAACTATAGCAGACCTTGAAGGAGAGGAAAAAATAGCCAGCCATCACATAGCGGAAGCCCTACAGTATAGGATAAACGAAAAAGCACCTACTTTATGATATAAATCATAAAAGAATTTCACACCCTATTTCTAAGTATGGCTTTTTCCTTAACTTTTTTAGCCCGAATTTCACAGGGAATTTCACATCCTAAGGCGGAATTTCACATCTGATACAAATCATATTTCTAAGTATGACTTTTTCCGTATGTTTTTAGAGGCGAATTTCACAGGTTTTTCGGTTTTTCACAGGAAAATTTCACACCCTGTGAAATTCTTTAGGGGATGTTTCTAAATATGGCTTTTTCCAAGATTTTCTAACCTACACAAAAACGGAAAAATTACGGAAAAGTCCATACTTAGAATGCGGACCTGTGAAATTGTGAAATTCGTCTGAAGTGCTTGATTCTCAAGGGTTTGCTATAACCGTGAAATCAAGGAATATCAAGCATTTGAAAGGGGATGTGAAATTCTGTTTCCGCAAGTGCTTGATTCTCAAGGTTTTCCCTAAGGGGGTGTGAAATTCGCAGGGGTCTATTATTATTATTAAGAAAAAAGAAAATAAAAGAAAATACATAAGAAGAAGAATAGGAATTTCACATCCAAGCCCGTCAGTAAAAACCTGCTTGACTTGTCAAATAGACGGGAAAAGCCTACCGCTTATCTCAGCGGGTTTCTAAAAACAAAAGGTGAAAAGAAACGTTATGAGGTGTTTCCATTAGCCACTTCTACCTGAAGGAGCCTTTCATATCCTAAGTCCTTGAGAAGTTGATAGTCCTTTTTTATGTCCCTTCCTGCTCTTGTGAGATAGCCACCCACCATCATGGCGTTAGTCATAAGAACAGCCATGCCGTGAAAGTCTCTCAAGTTTTGCTCTCTTCCTCCACAAAGTCTTAGCTCCGCCTTTGGATTTGTGAACCTAAACATGGCTATTATTTTTAGAGCTTCAAGTGGGCTCACGCCCGGAGCAGTTTCCATAGGCGTTCCTTCTATAGGCATAAGGAAGTTAAGCGGTATAGAGTCCACCCCCAACTCTCTGTATGTGAGTGCAAGGTCAACTCTATCTTCGTCGGACTCTCCCATGCCAAAAATTCCACCACAGCAAGCGGAAAGCCCCACGGACTTAATCCTTTTTATGGTCTCATACCTTTCTCTCCATGTATGTGTGCTTACTATCTTAGGGAAAAAGTTCTCCGATGCCTCAAGGTTATGGTTTACTCTTCTAACTCCTGCGGATTTTAACTTCTTGAGGGATTCCTCATCAAGAGTTCCAGCAGAGACGCAAACATTTATGGGAAGCCCTTCCTTCCTAATCTCTTCTACACCTTCACATATTCTTTCCACCTCTTCCTTAGTTGCGGATTTGCCACTAAGGACAATACAGTATCTATTTGCACCAAACTCCACACCTCTATATGCACCCTCTAAGATTTCCTCCTTAGGCACAAGGTTGTATATGTTTATGGGCGTTTTGTAAAACTTGGACTGGGCACAGAACTTGCAATCTTCTGAACAGGCACCACTTTTTGCGTTTATTATAGAGCAGAACTCTACTTTGTCTGGTGGATGAAAGTGATTTTTTACCTTCTGTGCCAGATAGACCATAAGGGCAATGTATTGGTCGGGTATTTGCAAAAGTTTTAGTGCGGTTTCCTTATCTATGGGCTCATAGGCTATAGCCTTTTCTGAAACTTCAAAAAGAAAGCTTTCCACTCTGTCCATGCAAGCCTCCTTGCTAAGGTATTAGTCTACTAAATATATATCTCTTGTGTAAGCTTGCCTTGATAGTTTAGCCTATCAAGAATAGCTTTTCCTCTCAGGGATTTGGCGTTGATTTTTATAATATCCTCTGTAACTTCAATCTTTTCTGGAGGCTTGCCATCTTCAAGCACCACTATATTCTTGTATGATAAATCTTCCTTGTTGTAAACTTTCATAGTGGTTAATCTAAACATTATCCTCACATTTTGTATGATGGGTTCGTGTGATGAGAGTCAGGTTTAGAGTAGTGGTCTACAGCAAGGAAGGTAAAAAACTTAGCAAAGAAGACTTTATAGCCTTTCGTGAACCTCTCTATATAGGCATAAGGTATGTGGTAGAGTTTAAATATCTTGAGGCAACCAAGTGGCTAATGCTTGCAAAGGACTGTCAAGAGAAGTATCTGCTTTTGGCATTGCTTAACTTTGCTCTTGGTCAAGACACGCAGGCTCATGAGTTTTTGCAAGAGGCATTAAAGCATGAAAGGGCTACTGATTATCTTTTTGTGATAGAAAAGCCAGAAGAGGGTCTAAAGGTGGCTATTGAAAGGATAGAAGCCTCCTTGCCTGATTTTCTATTATCCTTGTAAAGGCGGTAGGAAGCTCGCTTATGCTCCTTATCTTTATGGCACTTTTCTCAAAGTAATAGTCTGTGTAATTTCTTTCTGTGCCAACTCCTATGCCTATGATTGGTATTCTTGCCTTTATCTGTGCTATAAGGCTTTTTAGCTCTTGACCTTTTAGACCTCTTGTGGGTTCTCCATCAGAGAAAACTACAATACATCCCCTAATGTGATTTTTCAAGCAGAAGGTCTGAAGGTCTTCATAAGAATATATAAGGGCTTTTTCAAGGTTTGTCCCACCGCCCAGCAGGTTAAAAAGCTCTATTATTTTCCACTTTACACTTTTGTAGTCCTCTGAAAACGCCTTTAGTCTAAAAACCCTGTCTGAAAACACATCTATGGAGAAGGACATTTTAAGGCTTTCTATAACCTCCGAAAAGAGCAAAAGAGCCTTTATGGCGTTTTGTATTTTGTCCTCTCTTTTCATAGAAGTGGAAATATCTATGAGGAGCTTAAAGGCTAACTCTTTTCTTACTGGTATATGCCTTCTCATGTATATTCTTCCTCTTCCAAGAGGAGCTTCCACGCTTAGGCTTTTAGTATCAATCCTTCTACCATAGAAGTGCTTTCCGGTCCAACCTTCCTCTTCTTGTGGCATGAGTTTGACCAGTTTTCTCTTTAAAGCGTCTATGTGTGGCAAGATATCAGAGAGCATTCTTTTGTAGACCATAAAGTCTTCCTTTCCAAGACCGTAAGCCTTCTCATACAGTCTGTCCTCTTCTGTTTTTTCCCTTTTGCTTCTTCCAAAGCCAGACTGAGAAGAAGAAGAAGACTGCTCTTCCCATCCCTTTATAATAAAGCTCAAAAAGCCTCTGTGTTCTATATCAACCTCAAGGGTTTTTGGTAAAAAGTGTCTTATAAACTCCACATCCCTCTCTATCAAGTTTATGTAAGACATCTGCTTTAGGTAGTCTCGCATCCACTCTGGGACTGCCTTTAGACTTTTGAGTATTTCTTTTCTATCCGTTTCTGATATATCCACTGCCCTTTTGTCCTTGTTTTGCACTATTATCTCTTGAAGATGTTCTGGTAGTTTCTTTAGAAGGTCTGTCATTATCCTGCCTCTGTGAGCATCAACTCTGGTCCTTCCTCTTGCCTCTTCCAAAAGCAGGTCAACATAGTTTATGTCTTGTGCCTTTTCTATGTGGCTCATGTATCTTCCAAAAAGGTTCTCCATAATTATGTCATAGGCATCCCTGCTTTTTGCATTTAGATACTCTTGAAGGAATTTCTGTATATCTTTTTGATAGTTCCCTTCACCAAGCCAGTTTTCCAGAAGAGAAAGAGCAAAAAGGTGATGTGGATAGTAGGTTTCTAAGTTATTCAATATGTTTTTGTAATGCTTTTTTACAGTTTGCAAGCTATCTGGATGGCTTTTTATAAGCCTTTCGTCTGTTTTTATAGACTCCAAAACCGCATAAAGCACTAAAAAGGACGTAGGCGTAAAGCCAAATTTATAGAATTCCCTTTGACCAAGCCTCCAAAGGTAAAGGTCGGTGCTAAAAAGATACTCTATCTCATGCCTTATGATATTTATGGCTTCCTCTTCTGGTTTGTTAGAGACTTCCTGAAGATAGAAGGCAATGCCAGAGGGTCGCTTTACTGCTTCTGGCACATCCTCTATTTCCCCCTTTGCCCACATTTCGGTGAGAGGTAGAAACTTAGGGTCATAGCCAGCCCCCCAGCCCTCGTAGCTTGCTTGAACCTCTATATCATATTCGTCAGATAGGAGCTTCTCTATTACCTTCCAACGCTCTTTCACTTTTCGCCTATTACCATTATGGCACCGGGTCTCTTTATACGCGGTGCTATAACTTCCATAACCCTAAAGTGGTGCACCATGTTGGTAGATTCCACGTAGGCAAGGCTAAAGTCAAGCCCAAGGACAAGGTCCATATTCTGCGGTCCTACAGACAGGAGAATAGCCTTTCCTTCTGGGACTATAGGTGTATGGTAGACATCGGAAACCAGCTTTTTAATCTGTTCAATCTCAAGAAGTCCTGTGTTGTGATAGAGCCTGTTGAGCTTAAAGTAGTCCTTTGGGTTTAGGAGGAGATAGTATGGTCCATAAAAGCCCTTTTCTGAGAGCTTTGATATACCCAGAGCTACATCGTTAAAGGCGTTGCCAAGCACATCCCAATCGCTCATGGACATGCTCTGCCTTCCTTCCACGGTAAGAAAGCCCTCTATTTCCATTTTTGGATTGCCGTGAATTATGAGGGTATCTTCCGCCACTGCAGTGGCAAAGGCTGCAGCAGATGCCTGAGAGGTATCAATTGGCAAGTTAAATTGTCTAAAGTATTCAAGGTCTCTCCAAGTTATGGAGAAAGGCTTGAATATGGTGGGAAGGGTTATGTATTTTCTCCTTCCTGTTCTCACAGGCTCGCAGGCTTCGCTCTCTTCTCCCGGTCTTACTTCACATACTCCCGGTTCTATTCCAAGGTAAACATCGTAGGCTATTACCTGATGCCCGACACCTATGGGTCCTATAATTGGCATAAACCTTCTGCATACAAGGGTCTTTTTAGCCACATCAATAACCGCATTTTCTAATTGCTCCCATTCTTCAAAGGTAAGTGGTGATTGGTCTCTTCCTAAAAAGTCCATTTAACCACCTCCTAACTTAAATTATACGCCAATATTCTTCAAAGGCTATCCATGTTTTTGGAATTATTTCCTTTAGGTTATCCCATCTTTTCATGTGTTTTTTCCTCTTTTCTGATGCCCTCCAGAGGGTGCTCCCAAAGACCTCTTGAGCTTCCTCTTCAAACTCTTCTGGAGAATCCTCACATAATGCTTTACCTGCCATATCCCCCGATATGACCGCGTTGGCTATTCCACCGCCAGTTATGGGATGACAAAAGCCACCCGCATCCCCCACAAGCAGAACCCTCTTTCTTACCAAAGGCAGTAGCCCATCCGCAGGTATCCATCCACCCGTTCTTTTTATTACTTGCTCCTCTACTACACCCTCTGCAACAACCTCTTCTACGAACCTTTTGAGGCTTTCCATCACATTAACTCCATAATCTGGGTCAACCCCCACTCCCACGTTGGCGAGCCTTCCCTTTGGAAAGACCCAGCCGTATCCTCCAGGGATGTAGTCTCTAAAGTATATAAGAAGGTCTTCAAGCTCCTTTGTCAGTTTCATTGTTATTTGTGCAGTGGTGAGGAATGTCTGGGTTTTTTCACCAGTGAGCCTTGCCACCTTTGACCTTGGTCCGTCCGCACCCACTACAAAGTCCGCCTTTACTGGAAACTTTTTTCTTGTATCAATCTCTTCAAGCCATGCAAAACCATCTTCAAAACCCAAAAATTGTGTTCTAAGCATATAGACCGCACCCTGCTCCTGTGCCAGCTTGGCTATCTGAGCGTCAAAGACCTCTCTGTTTAATACAAAGCCCTCCGACCACATACTTACCACCTCTCCCCAAGGTGTAAAATGAACCATATTCTTTACCCTCTGAGCTATAGCCTCCTGTGGAAAGAACTCCTTAAACTGGTGGTATAGTTGAATAGGGACAAACTCTGCGCATTGCACAGGCTTTCCTATGCTTCTTTTTATGTCAACCACCAAAACCCTTTTACCAGCCTTTGCAAGCCTATAGGCACAGGAAGAACCTGCAGGACCTCCTCCAACTATTAGGACATCAAACTTTTTCATGCCCTTTATTGAAAACACTTGAAGGCTTAAAGCCTATACTATACCTTTCCTCCACATACATCTCTATGCCAGTCTTAGGGTTCTTTATAAACCTTCCACTCAGCCTCCTTATCTTAAAAACACCAAAGCCTCTCAGCTCAAGCCTACCATTTTCAAGAACAAGGCTAACTATTTCCTCAAAAAAACTGTCCACGAAAAGCTTAGCCTCCCTCTTGTCTAAGTTAAATTCCTTCCTAAGGCTTTCTATTAGGTCTGTTTTTTTCATCCTTTTCCTCCACATAGAAGGTTCTTACCCGTGAATTTTTACTGACCGCAACCGCCCTATCTTCTTTTCTGTAGTAAACTATCTCGTCCGCTTCAACGAAATTCTGTCCTTCCTCTACTCTTGCTTTTCCTATAAGGGTTATAACCTCGTTCTGCAGGTCGTAGACCATTTTGTTAGCAGAAGCTCTTCTGTTTCCCTCCCTATATCTTGCATTTCCTTCTGCTTCCACCATCCTTGCCCTTTTATTTTCGTCTAAGTGTATAACCACTCTGTTTGCAGTGAGAAGTGCATTACCCCTTGTAATCCTTACGTTTCCCGAGTATATTACCCTATCCCTTTCGTAGGTTAAACTGTCCGCTTCGCCTACTATGGGTTGTGCAAACATAAGCGTAGGTATTAAGAGCAAAAGAATTACAACCTTTCTCATTTTATGTCCGTCCTCGCTCTATTAATTATAACTTTTAGAGGCTTTAGGGTTATCTCAAAGCCCTTACCCCTTATAAGGTTATCTCCTTGCAATATCTGTATATCTCCCTCTCCCCATATTTTACCCTCCTTTAGGTTTATGTATGCGCTTTGTGTCTTTGCGGTAATGTCTTCAGACTTAACCTCCACCCCTTCTGTGAGCATTCCTTCTCCTGTAGACCTGTCTATATAAGCCTGAACAGCCTTTATGTTAGCCTCCGTTGAAAAGAGCTCTGCCTCGTAGAGCTTAACATCCTTGCCAACCACCTCAAGGCTCTTACCCCTTATAGTCCACTCAATACCAGTCCTACTATAGGCTTTTATAGTTACTCCCTCAAGGAGGTTTATCATCTCTTCTTGTCCATCGCTCATTGCAAAGCTATTTACATACGTCTTAAGAGTGGAAGCAAGAAGGATTATCAGTAAACTAAAGACTAAACTCCTAAGCATAGTATTGGCTTATTACCTCTTCCCATTGTCCTCTTAGCTTTAAGATAAACTCTATGGCATCCCTTACCGCTCCATGCCCACCCTTTGCCTTCGTTATATACAGAGCATGTTTTTTTATCTCCTCTGGTGCGTCCAAAACCGCCATAGGAAAGCCCACCCTTCTCAGAATTGGAAGGTCCACATAGTCATCGCCGATGAAAGCTATCTCCTCCAAGCTAAGGGAAAATCTTCTCATAATATCTTCAAGAACGGGAAGCTTCTGGTTATAACCCAAATGCACCTCATCCACCTCCAGTTCCCTTAGCCTCCTTATAAGTGCCTCGCTGTTTCTTCCAGATATTACACCTATCCTTATGCCAGCCCTTTGAGCCAGCTTTATACCAAGCCCGTCCCTAACATTGAAGACCTTTATCTCCTCACCCCTTGAGGTGTAGTAGAGCCTTCCGTCTGTGAGCACACCGTCCACGTCAAGTAGAAGCAGTTTTATCTTTAAAGCTCTATCCCTTAATTCCATCCTATGCTTGAACGTAGCTCTCTTTCAACTTCTTTATCCTCCAAAGAGCTTTGCTGTCTTCTGGTGTGATGAGGCTGTAGGCTTTTCCATAAGTGCCTATCCTTCCAGTCCTTCCTATGCGGTGTATGTATACCTCTGGGTCTTCTGGGATATGGTAATTTATCACAAGGCTTACACCCTTTATGTCAAGCCCTCTTGAAGCTACATCTGTAGCCACTACTATCTTAACCTTGCCATCTCTGAAAAGCCTTAGAGCGTTTTCTCTCTGCCTTTGTGTCATATCTCCATGAAGGGAGACCACATTAAAGCCCTTTCTTTTCAGCTCCTGTGTTATTTCCTTTGCATCCTTTTTGGTCTTTACAAAGACTATAACCTTTTCAAGGACATGTTCCCTCAGTATCTTCTCAAGCTCGGACATCTTTTGTCCAGAGGAGCTCACTTTTATAAGCCTTTCCTCTATCTTTGGCTTTAGCTCCTCAGTTATAACCTTGACAAACTTATAGTCCTTTTTTAGGTGTTTCTTGGCAAGCTCTTCTACCTCTCTTGGTATAGTGGCAGAAAAGAGAAGGCTCTGTCTTTCCTTTGGAAGCTGGGTTATTATCCACTCAATGTCTTCTATAAAGCCCATATCAAGCATTCTATCCGCCTCATCTAAAACGAAGTATTTTAGTCCTTCAAAGTTGAAAAGACCCCTCATGGTAAGGTCCTTTATCCTCCCAGGTGTGCCTACTATGATGTTTGGTGTTATTTTCCACAAAAGCTCAAGGTCCTTCTGGACCGGTGTCCCACCGTAGAAGCTAAAGACCTTTAGCCCTTTATACTTTGAAAGCTGGTATAACTGCTCTTTTACCTGAATAGCGAGCTCTCTTGTAGGTGTCATTATAAGGGCGGTTGTCCCTTCTTCCTTTTCGCTTCCTTCAATGATAGGTATACCAAAGGCGGCGGTTTTTCCTGTTCCTGTTGCAGCCTGACCCATTATGTCGTAGCCCTTAAGAGCTAAGGGTATGGCTTCCTTCTGAATTGGAGTGGGTCTTTCAAAACCCAAGTCCTTGAGTGCCTTACGCAAGGGAATACTAAGCTGTGAAAAATCAAAGTCCATTTTTTCCTCCTTTTTACTTTTTAATTATAAGCGGTGTATAGGAAATTACCACACTTAATCTTAGATTTGGAGGCGTAAAACATAAAGCTCCACGCGAATGAAACACTTGCTGATAGCTTCCTTTTTGACCTAAATGCTTATTTGATTTACAATATTTGTAGCAAGAGAAAAGGAGGATTGGGATGAGAGAGATGTTGCTGGCTACGATTTTTGTCTTGAGTGGCATAGCCTTTTCTTACGAGAATATTATGCCAATAGATAAGTTCGTGAAACTTCTTGAAAAATACGTCTGTGCGGAGAATACAGTGGTAATAGGACAAGGTGGAACTATAAGGTGCATTCAAAAGTATGAGGACAATTTCAATTGTATTCCAGATGGAGATTGCAATTTAAATGAGGAGGCTGACATAAGGTTATTGGACCAAGATCTTCATCACGGTATTGAGGTTGAAAGTATGATAGTTGGCAGTTTTACTCGTCCCGGAGTAAATGAGTTGTTGGTAAGATTTAGAGATTCTCAAGTGCCTCATGCGGGTGGATATGGTTATGTCTTGTTGATGAGCGAGGATAAAGTAATATTTACTGGTATAACTGGAGATAGGGTGGAATTTCTTGGCAAACTGAAAAGTAGAAAGGGCGTAGATTTTGTCCTTGCTAAAAGGGAGACATGCCATATGGGAGGTTGCATTTACGATTTATCTTTATATGACCTTTCTCGCATAGAGCAGAATGATGTAAAATCTCAAGAATTACTTGGAGGGGCTTATCGCACTTCATGGGTAAAGATATCGGCGAGCGATAGACTTGACGAAAAGAGCTTTGGCAATAGAGGAGTTACTGTAGATGTGGACATATATAAGTCTAAAAGCAGAAGCCAACACACAATAGAGTTTAGTTTTGATGGCAACAAGCTCGTGCCAAAGAATAAGAAAGAATACAATACGGTTATAAGTGTTTTGAGAACAATATCCAAAGAATACATGCCTTAGGAAATTGGAAAGTGTTTCGTTAGCTTTCTCATAGAGGTTAGTTTCAAGGATATTTTAGGGACTGCACGGGAGTTGAAGTAGCATATATAATTAACCTTATGGAAAAGGTTAAAGTAAGAGTAAGGGACAAGGAACTTCTTGTAGACAAAGGCACGCCTCTTGGTGAAGTTTTCAAAGCCCTTGGCATAGAGGATGCCATAGGTGGAAAGTTTGGCTCAAAGTTAATAGACCTTCTTACTCCCATAAGAGAGGATATGGAAATAGTTCCTATCCATAAACAAGACCCAGAGAGTCTTGAGATAATGAGGCATACCCTTTCTCATATAATGGCACAGGCTCTAAAAGAGCTCTATGGCTATGAGAAGGTTCATCTTGGTGTGGGTCCTACCACGGAGGAAGGTTTTTATTATGATGTGGAAGTGGAAGGGCATACCATAAGCTCAGAAGACCTTCCAAAGATAGAGGAGAAGATGAGGGAAATAGTTAAGAGAAACTATCCTATTTTTAGAAAGGAGTTAAGCAGGGAGGAGGCAATAAAGCTTTTTTCAGAGTTGGGGGAAAAGTATAAATTGGACTTAATAAACAGAATAGACCCACATGAGACCATATCCGTGTACGGTCAGGATGGTTTTACAGACCTCTGTAGAGGTCCTCATGTGCCTTCTACAGGTATGGTGGGAGAGTTTAAGCTAACCCATGTGGCGGGTGCTTACTGGATGGGAGACTCTTCAAAGCCTATGCTTCAGAGGATATACGGTATAGCCTTCTGGGACAGAAAGGAGCTTGAAGAAAGGCTAAGGTTTTACGAAGAGGCAAAAAGGAGAGACCACAGAAAACTCGGTAGAGAGCTTGAACTCTTTCTTATAGACGAAGAGATAGGTGCAGGGCTTGTTATATGGCTTCCCAAGGGTGCAATCCTAAGAAAGACCCTTGAGGACTACTGGAAGGAAGAGCATATAAAGAGAGGATATCAACTCGTATACACTCCACATGTGGGAAATGCAAAGCTCTGGCAGACAAGCGGGCATTTGGACTACTACAGACCTAACATGTTCTCTCCTATGGAGATAGAGCACGAAGAGTATTTTGTAAAGCCTATGAACTGTCCTTTTCATATAGCGGTCTACAAAAGCAAAGTGCGTAGCTACAAGGAACTGCCTCTTAAACTGGCAGAGCTCGGCACGGTCTACAGATACGAAATGTCAGGCGTCCTTCATGGGCTTATGAGAGTTAGAGGTTTTACGCAGGATGATGCTCACATAATATGCACTCCAGAGCAGGTGGAGGATGTAATACAGGAAACCCTTGAGTTTGCGGTTGAGATGCTAAGGTCTTTTGGTTTTGAAGACTTTAAAGTCTATATATCCACAAAGCCTTCAGATGCTATAGGCTCTCAGGAGCAATGGGAGCTTGCGGAGGGAGCTCTCAAAAAGGCTGTGGAGAAGATAGGACTACCCTACGAGATAGACGAAGGTGGTGGTGCTTTTTATGGACCAAAGATAGACGTGAAAATAAAGGATGCCATAGGCAGGCTTTGGCAATGCTCCACCATCCAGTTTGACTTCAACCTTCCAGAGCGTTTTGACATGGAGTATGTGGGTCCAGATAACAAAAGACACAGACCCTATATGGTCCACAGAGCCATATTTGGTTCAATAGAGAGGTTTGTGGGCGTTTTACTTGAGCATTACGCAGGACTTTTGCCACTTTGGCTTTCTCCTGTGCAGGTAAAGGTCATACCCATATCTCCAGAAAAGCATGGAGACTATGCAAGAGAAGTGGAAGCATATTTGAAGAATAAGGGCATAAGGGTAGAGCTTGACCTAAGAGATGAAAGGCTAAACGCACGCATAAGAGATGCGGAGCTTCAGAAAATTCCCTACGTGGTGGTGGTAGGAGATAAGGAGGTAGAGAGCAGAAGTCTTTCTGTGCGAAGTAAGAAGGAAGGCAATCTCGGCTCTATGACGCTGGAGCAATTTCTGAACATGTTGACTGAAAAAATAAGAAACAAGGAATAATGTTTGGAAGAGTTGCAGTCCATATATGGGAAGAGGATTACGAGTATCTTAGATATGTAAAGAGTTTGCTTTCCAAGCTTAACATAAAGCCTAACTTCCTCTTTGTAGAGGAAGAAAACCTTCTTGGAGACCTTGTGAACTTCTTTTCAAAACCTTCTGAAGAAAGGGAAAAAGCTATAAGAAAACACATAGAGGAGCTGTTTGAGGACTACGAATTTTACACTCTACCAAGCTCTAATAATGCCACCCTTGAGCACCTTCAGGAAAACTATGACCTGATATTCGTAAAATACAAGAAACAGCTCTTTCGTAAGTCTGTGCCAGAATGGATAATATCTGGAACTGACGGCTTGTGGTTGTGGGTTTATAAGGATGGAGCTAATGCAAGTGTAAAGAAGGTGTGCCTTCCTATAGACTTTTCCGATAGGTCTATAAGACAAGTGGAATTTACCCTTAAGTTAAAGGAGTTTATACCCTTTGATTTTGACTTGGTCTATTCCACCAACATAAGTAGGTTAAAGGATAAGCTGGTTATTAGCGATTATGAAAAGCTTCTTGAGGATAAGAAAGAAGAGGCAAGGCATATGTTTACCGACATGTTTGGCGAAAGGGACATGAACCTAATATTTCTGGAGGGAGACCCATACAGGGAGATGGTTAAGTTTATAAACTCATCTCAGTATGACTTGGTAGTTGTGGGAAGAAGGGGTAAGGGTATGAGAGAGAGAATAGGCAGTGTTTCCCTTCATCTTATAAGGAGTTTGAAATGTCCAGTGGTTGTCCTGTAAGTAGGTTTTCAAAAATCTTCCTTGCTCCTTTTTGCCCCCCTGCTAAGAAGGCTTTTAGAATACTCTTTCGCATAGAAGCCTATGGGATTGAGAATATTCCAAAGGAGCCTTGCATAGTGGCAAGCAATCACAGAAGCCACCTTGACCCTCCGGTGCTAAACAGCGTTTTTCCAGAGCCTTTGAGGTTTCTTGCTAAGGAAGAGCTCTTTAGAGTGCCTATTCTTGGAAAACTACTTCCCCATATGGGTGCACTGCCAGTCAAAAGAGGTTCTGGAGACTTGGAGGTGCTTGAGCTTGCCTTAGAGCTTATGCACTTTGGATGTAAAGTTGGCATATTTCCTGAGGGAACAAGGGCAAATCCCGGTGAATTCCTAAGACCCAAGCTCGGCGTAGGCTTACTGGCAATAAAAAGCCAAAGACCAGTGCTCCCTGTATACATAGAAGGGACAGACATAGTTTTTCCAAGAGGTGCCAAGTTTCCAAAGCCAGGACATCCCATTAGGGTTTTTATTGGCAAGAGCAAGGTCTATTATGATGAGGACAATCTTAAAGGCTACAGAAGGGTAGCGGAAGATATAATGGAAAGCATAAAGGAGCTTGCTCGTGCCAAAGATAGTGAGCATAGTAGGATACCATAACTCGGGAAAAACCACGCTTATAGAAGCACTCATACCCCAGCTTAAGGCAAGGGGTCTAAGGGTTGGATACCTCAAGCATGACCCAAAAGCTCATGGCATAACCGATAAGGAAGGAAGCGACACAAACAGGGTTTTCAAAGTGGCGGACAAGGTAGGGCTTTTGTCTCCAGACAGACTAACCCTATGGGAAAGGAGAGAAGATAACCCTTTAAAGGTGGTAGAAGAATACTTCTCAAGCTTTGATGTGGTTCTTTTAGAAGGATGGAAGTCTTTAAAAGGTGTAAAAAAGGTGGTGCTTGGAGAGCTTGATGTTGAAGGTCTGAAAGTGGAAGGTCTCAAGGATTTGCAAAAGGTGATAGATTATATATTGGAGGATTAATATGAGTTTGCTTTTTGTCTTGCTTTTGCTGGTAGCTTCTATTACTCACGCTGATGCCTTCACACAAGAAGACCGTGAAATGCTAAGAAGCACTTACATAAGGGTGGAAAAACTTGAGACTAAAGTGGAAGTGGGTTTTCA
>JBBKAW010000059.1 GCA_037722135.1 Aquificaceae bacterium | reverse complement strand
TCCTCCGCTTATAGGCTGGGTAGTATTTTAATTTCCTTATGTTAAGAATCGGTTAAGGTTTGGTTAAGATTTGGTTAAGACATCTCCAAAGACCTTCTTTTTGCACTCGCTTTGCGAAGATATTCAGTGAGCTCCTCCTCTTTCCCTTCCCTTATGGCTTCCCTTAGTCTTTGCAAAGAAGACATGAACACCTCTATAGCTTTGACCACCTCTTGGGAGTTTTCCAAGAAAATATCCCTCCACATAACTGGGTCAGAGCCAGCTATACGAGTAAAGTCCCTAAAGCCACCGCCAGGGTATCTAAAGAGGTCTATCTCTTTGCTTAGCCTATCTACCGCATCCATCAGGGCAAAGGCTACCGCATGAGGCAGGTGAGAAACCACCCCAAAAACAAAGTCATGCACGTATGGGTCCATTTCCTCAACCAAAGAGCCTATTTTAGTCCACAGGTCTTTTATCTTTTCCTTTGCTTCCCGATGAGTTTTTTCTGTGGGTGTGAGGATAAACCGCTTTCCTCTAAAGAGGTCTTTTAGAGAGTTTTCCACTCCCGCCTTCTCTGTGCCTGCTATAGGATGTCCTCCCACAAACCTTTCGCCAAGTATTTCTTCCAACCTGTAAACAAGCCTTCCCTTTACCGAGCCAAGGTCGGAAACCACACACTCCTTGCTTATATGGTCTTTTATAACCTCTGCTATTGGAAGAAAGGTCCTCACAGGCGTTGCCAACATCACCAAGTCTGGCTCAAAGAGTCTTACGCTTTTTAGGTCAGTTGAGCCCTCTTGAATAACACCCAGTTGCTTGCCCTTCTCTACCGCTTGAGGATTTATATCTATTCCAAAAACTTCGCAACCTATCGCTTCCCTACAAGCAAGAGCAAAAGAACCTCCCATAAAGCCCACACCTATTACCGCTACCCTCTTAAACATCCTTGTAAACTATCCTGCCTTCAAAGATAGTATAAAGAACCTTCCCTTTTAGCCTTTTACCCCAGAGGGGTGTGTTTTTGGACTTTGAGAGGTTTGTCTCTTCATTGAGAACCCACTCCTTTTCTGGGTCAAAGAGCACCAAGTTGGCTTTTGAGCCCTCCCTTAGGCTTCCACAGTCTGTAAGACCGAGTATTCTTGCAGGTTTGCAAGACATTAACTCCACCATCCTTGAGAGACTTATATGTCCTTCTCTTACAAGCTGGAGCATCATTGGCAAAGCGGTCTGCAATCCTATCATGCCAGGCATAGCCTTTTCTATCTGTCCCTTTTCCCAAACCGCATGAGGAGCATGGTCTGTAGCTATGCAGTCTATTGTTCCCTCTTTGAGTGCCTCCAAAAGAGCTTTGCGACGTTCTTGACTTCTTAGTGGTGGGTTTACCTTCGCATTGGAGTAAGACCTGAGAATTTCTTCTTCTGTAAAGAGAAGATGGTAGGGGTTTACCTCACAGGTTATCCTTGCCCCCTTTTCTTTGAAAAACCTTATTATCTCCACGCTCAAGGAGGAGCTAAGATGTTGTATATGGATGTGTCCGCCCGTGTGGTAGGCAAGTATGCAGTCCCTTGCCACCAAAAGGTCCTCTGCGCTCGCAGGTCTTGAGGCTATACCAAGCAAAGAGCTTACATAACCTTCGTTTATATGCCCGTTGGCAATCCTGTCATCCTCGCAATGGTTCATTATAAAAGAGCCAATCTGAGCGGTGAGCTTTAAGGCTTTCTCCATAAGCCTTGAGTCCATAAGAGGAGCGCCATCATCTGTAAAGGCAACGCATCCAGCCTCTTTTAAGGCATAAAAGTCCACAAGCTCTTGCCCCTTTCTTCCCTTAGTTATAGCACCAGAGGGTAAAACTCTACAAAGACCTATATCCCTCGCCTTTCTAACTATATACTGTGCAATCTCTGGCGAGTCTATGGCTGGCTTGGTGTTTGGCATACATACAATCGTGGTAAAACCTCCAGCAACCGCACATTTCATACCGCTTTCCAAGTTTTCCTTGTATTCTTGACCCGGGTCTCTAAGATGCACATGTAGGTCTACAAAAGAAGGACAAGCAATAAGACCCTGACCTTCTATGACTTGAGCTTCAAGTTCAAATAGGTCATCGCCTATGGCTTTTATCTTTCCCTTTTCTATGAGAATGTCCTTTGTGCTATCAAGGTTTTGAGAGGGGTCTATGAGCCTGACCTTCTTTATGAGAATCTTTGACATCGCATAAATTATAAACCACCTCTTTGAGGGCTTTGTAGGGGTTTTTCTCTTCTGTTTCCCAGACAAACACACCCCCTTGGCTTAAAATTCCCTTTGCCTTTGAGGACTCTGGGTGATGTCCACAGATGACCACAGAAAGCCTCTTGCTACATACAAGCTTAGATATGTCTACCTCATCCTTCGGCAAGTCTCTTATCCTCTCTGGAGAGTCACCAAAGATGAGAAGCTCCTTAGCTCTTCCAAACCTTTGGCTTATATCTCCCTTTTCATCCACAAGCACTCCTACTCTTAGCTCTTCACCATCCACAGGCTCATAGTGTATAAAAACCATATCAAGCTCCCTTATCTCTTCCTTTAGCCTCTGCTCTATCAGGTCAACGAGCTGATGCATTCTTATAAAGTCTCTACCCTCCAATGCAATCACCAAGTCCGCAAAGAGCTTTCCACCAGAACTTCTCACAAAAAGACCCTTTATCTCCTTGACCTCTGGAAAAGAGAGAAGCACCTGCCTTATTCTCTCAAGGGTCTTCTCGTCTGCGGACACATCCAAGAGCACCGACACCTCCTTCCAGAGTATGCTAAAAGCGGTATAGCTTATAAGCAAGGCGACACCAAGGGCAAAGTATCTGTCAAGCTGATAACCCATGTAAACTCCCAAAAGGCTCATAAGCACCAAGGAAGAGCCAAAGGCATCGGTAAGAGTATGATAAGAGTCCGCTATAAGGGTAGGAGAGTTGAGCCTTTTGCCCGCCCTTCTTTCAAGAAAAGAAAGGGTCAGAGAGCTAAGGAGAGAAAAGACCACCACACCAAGACCCAAGCCAAGATACTCTTCCTTTACTACCACCTCCTTGCTTATAACCCTCCTTATCATCTCATAGGCGGTCAAAAGCAGGAAGAAGGCTATGACTATAGAGCCTATGTTTTCCAGCTTGTATAGACCATATGGAAACCTCTTAGTTTTTTTGTCGGAGAGCTTTATGGTAATAAAGGCTACCACAGAGGCAAAAGAATCGGAAAGAGAATGAACCGCCTCTCCAACCATAGACAGACTTCCTGTCAAAATCCCCGCTATGAACTTAAGAAGTGCTTGAAGCAGGTTAACAGAAAGAGATATCAGAGCCCAGTGATGTTTCTTCATCGGTTAAAGGGTTGCTTACAGCCTTGATAGCTTCCTCGTCTTACAAGCTCTTCTTCTATGGCTTTTACAACCTCTTGCTTCTTAGCATAAGTGCAATAATCTGGTGCTATTAGCCTATCTGGTTCTACTTCTCCAGTTAGCCTATGAATAACCATATTGGGTGGTAGTATTTCCAAGATGTCTACTACCCTTTTTGCATACTCCTGAAGACTAAGCACCTCAAACTCACCCCTTAGATACTGCTCCGCCATTTTTGTGTTTTTTATTATATGTAAAGGATGAATCTTTATGCCATCCACTGGCAAACTTGCTATGAGCTTGCCCGTTTCAAGCATGTCTTCTTGGTCTTCGTAAGGCAGTCCCAGAATTATGTGAGCACAAACCTTTAGGTCTCTTCTCTTTGTCCTTAGCACCGCATCCACAAAGTCAGAAACTCCATGAGCTCTGTTTATAAACCTTAGGGTTTTGAAGTTAGCACTCTGCAGTCCATACTCTACCCAGACCTCAAGACCCTTCCTTGAATAGCTCTCAAGAAGGTCAAGCACCCACTCTGGAACACAGTCTGGACGAGTTCCTACATCTATGCCCACCACCTCTTCAAATTCAAGAGCGGTGTCGTAAACAGACTTGAGGTATTCATACTCTCCGTAGGTGTTAGAGTAGGACTGGTAGTATATGAAAAAGTAGAGCCTTTCACCGTATCGGTTTTTTGCCCTTCTTATGCCCTCCTCTATCTGTTGACGCAGAGGAATGTATGGCTCAAGGTGTGCGGGTCTTGTGCCAGAAAAACAGTAGGTGCATCCACCCCTTGCCTTTGTGCCATCTATGTTAGGACAGGTAAAGGGTAATGCAACGGTTATCTTTTGCACTCGCCTGCCATACTTTTCTTTAAGGTAATCCTTGAGAGAATAGTAAAGTCTTTTAGTGTCTGTTGCTTGCGGAAGACCCATAGGATAAATTATAGTCTCCTGGCAGGAGGTGTGCTATAATATAGAAACTTAAGGCGCGTAGCTCAGTTGGCAGAGCGCCTCCCTTACAAGGAGGAGGTCGGCGGTTCAAGTCCGCCCGTGCCTATTTTTATACTTCTTGACTAAAAGCCTAAAAGGTGATATGATTTAATATTGCTCTTAAGCTGGCGTAGCTCAGTGGCAGAGCGCGGGATTTGTAATCCCGCGGGCGTGGGTTCGACCCCCACCGCCAGCTTTTGGGCTTAGGAGGGGTGGCCGAGTGGTCAAAGGCAGGGGACTGTAAATCCCCCGGGCTCCGCCCTGCGCAGGTTCGAATCCTGCCCCCTCCACCAGCGGGCGTAGCTCAGTGGTAGAGCAGCTGCCTTCCAAGCAGCAGGCCGCGGGTTCGAGTCCCGTCGCCCGCTTTTTTATTAAAAACTCGCCCAGGTAGCTCAGTGGGCAGAGCACACCCTTGGTAAGGGTGAGGTCGCCGGTTCAAGTCCGGTCCTGGGCTTAAACAGGAGGTAAGGCGATGGCAAAGGAGAAGTTTGTAAGAGAAAAGGAACACGTTAAC